>JARFRL010000487.1 GCA_029287275.1 Pontiella desulfatans | reverse complement strand
CACTAGTCGTCGGCAGCGTCAGATGTGTATAAGAGACAGTCGCGGATGAGTTCATTCTTCACGACCGCGCCATCGCGAATCGGTGCGAGGACGCGGTTTGCGCGGTGCTCGGCGATCAACCCCGCGTGTTCCGTCCGGGCCGGGGGATCGCGCCGGTTTCCATGCCGATCGAGGTCGAGCAAAGCGTGCTGGCGTTCGGGGCCGACATGAAAAACTCCTTCGCGCTCGCGCATCATGGCCAGGTGACGCTGCACCCGCATATCGGCGATCTCGCCCATCCCGAGACCGAGGAGATTCTCGCCGCTTCCATCGCGCGACAACTCGACGTTTTTCATCTGAAGCCGGATCTGATCGTTTGCGACCATCACCCGGATTATTTCACGTCCCGACGGGCGCGGGCCCGCGCCGCGCGCGATGGAATTCCTTTGATCGAAACACAACACCATCACGCCCATTTGGTGGGCGCGTGTTCCCGCGAAGCCATCGGCTTCGCCATCGATGGATCGGGCTATGGCGACGACGGAACCATCTGGGGCGGCGAAGTCCTGCGTTATGACGCCAAGGGATTCGAGCGCGCGTTCCATCTGCGCCCGTTCGCGCTTCCGGGCGGCGAGGCCGCGGTAAAACATCCGCGCCGCGCGCTCGAAGCGTTGTTGTATCAAATCGACGAGGCAACCAACGCGGACGTCATCGAACAGCTCGAGCGCGCGGTGAACTGTCCGCTCACCTCGAGCATGGGCCGATTGTTCGACGCCGTGTCCTGCCTGCTGGGCGTCTGCGAACACCCGACCTACGATGGCGAGGCCGCGGCGCGGTTGGAGGCGATCGCCGATGAATCGGAGCGCGGCGATCTAGCGTTCGAGCTTCGCGACCATCACATCGATTGGCGACCACTTCTGGTGGATCTATTGGATCAATGGAGAAACGGAATTCCCGCGGCGGTTCTTTCGGCTCGCTTTCACAACGCCATCGCTGAGATGATCTATTGTTGTGGAAAGCGCCTCGCGGACCGACATGGAAATCTTCCGTGGGTTTTCGCGGGCGGCGTCTTTCAAAACCGCTTGCTGGTGGAGCGGATCACCCGCGTGGTGGGCGACGAGTTCGAGCTGATCTTCTCGGCGTATCCCAACGACGGCGGAATCGCCATCGGGCAAGCGATAATCGGAGCGAAACAATGGGCGTCGAGATAGAACGGAAGTTTCTGGTGAAGAGCGATTCGTGGAAGGCCGCGAATCCCAACGGCCTCCATTGCAAACAGGGTTATCTGGTCGCGGACGGCAAGCGCACGGTGCGCGCGCGGATCATGGGCGACGTTGGATACCTCACGGTGAAAGGCGCGACGTCGAGCATCTCGCGCATGGAGTTCGAATACGAGGTCGACCAACCCGACGCGGCCTATATGCTGATGCTCTGCGACGACGTGGTGGAAAAAACGCGCTACTTCGTCGAGCATGATGGAAACACGTGGGAGCTCGACGTGTTCGAAGGCGCGAACGAGGGATTGATCATGGCGGAGCTGGAACTCGAATCGGAGGATCAGACGTTCGAACTTCCGGACTGGGCCGGCGAAGAGGTCTCGGGCGACAAGCGCTACTACAACGCCTATCTTTCCAGAAATCCATTCAAGAGCTGGAAGTAACGCGTAGACGTTTCAAAATCTCGGTGGCGGCGAGTTCGGCGCCACCGCGCGCGATGCGCTCGAGTGGTTCCGGCGCGGCCAGGGCCTCGTTCAACGCGCGCTCGAGATCGCCGCGGTAAAGCTCGGCGTTCGGGATGAACGCGTGCCGGCAGTAGCGTTCGATCGCCTCGACGAGCACGGGGTATTCCTTGAAGTTGGCGCGGTCGGAATAGACGATCGGTTTGTCGTTCGCCACGCACTCCGAAATAATGCCGAAGCCGGGTTTGGTCACGACGAGATCGCACGACGCCAAAACGTCCGCGAACGGAACGAGCGAGCGCGAGACGCTGTGAACGCCGGAGCCCGGCCACTCGAGCGGTTCGACCGTGAACAGCTCGTACTCCGCGAGATTCCTCATTTTCTCCAGCGCGGCCTCCTCGATGTTCAGCGAGGTGAACGAGAGCAGCGCCCATTTTTTCGCGGGATCGGCTGCCATGCGCTCGGCGATCAGCCCGCGGCGGTCCGCGCCCGGTTTCGCTAGCAGCGGCAGGTCGATTTGATGGGGGAACGCGGCCATGGGCTCCGCGAAGGGTTGCCGAAGCAGTAGATCGGTTTGCTCGTAAACGGAGCGAAATTTCTCAACGTACGTCGCCCAGCGGTCATCGCGCGGGACGAACTCCTCGTAGATCCAATCCCACCCGAAATTACCGCAGGCGATGCTCGGAACCCCCGCGCGGCGCGCCGCCGCGAGCGGTATGGCCGGAAGGTCCGCGACCACCACGCCGACGCCCTCGCGCATCATGAATTCGGTTTCCTTTTGGATCAGCTCTTTTTCGCGGGCGTACAGCGTCTCGATCGTTTCGATCGACGCGTCCAGATCGACGTGAATCGAATCCTTCTGGATCAGGCCCGCGTCGAACGCGCCCGGCCGAACCTCGATGCCGGGAAGCAAACGGCTTTCCATGAAATCGACGGGAAGATCGGTCTTGGTGATAATCCGCGCGGTTGGGTCGGCCCGCCGCAACGCGTTGAGAATGTCGCAGGAGCGCGTGCCGTGGCCGTAGCCGTGCGCGGTGATGTAGTACGCGACCGTGTTCACGTCAGCGCGACTCCAAGGGCCAGCGCGAAGGTCATGGCGACCGTGACGCCGACCTTGAGGAAGATGACCGCGAGCCGAGCCAACACGGCGCCGGTCGCCACGCGCGCGGCGTGGTCGGCCTTTTTCATTTTCGCGTGCTCGACGAGAAAGGCCAGACCGAAGCTGCCGATCAGCATGCCCAACAGGTTTCCAATGATGGGAATCGGAATGAGGCCGCCAAAAATCATGCCGAGAAAACCGCCGCCGAGCGCGGCCCATCCCGCGGCTTTCGACCCGCCGCGCTTTTGGACGCCCCATGAGGCGGCGAGCGCTTCAAGCACTTCGACGGCTACGCACGTCAGTAGAAACGCGATCAGCGCGGCGGGACCGGGGAAGGCGGGCCAACGCGCCCAGGCGATCAAACCCGCCGCGCCAAACACGACCCATGTTCCGGAGAGGGAAAGGCAGGAGAGGATGAAGCCGATAAGACAGAGCAGGGCCGCGAGCGAGTAAATCCCGAACGAGCCCAGCGCCTGCCAGTCAACTTCCATGGCTTAGCCTTGGGAGCTGATCCACCGCGCCAACAGCCGCGCCCCGAATAGCGTCGCACCGGGCGCTTGATGCGGCTTCGAAGATTCCAGCCAAGCCGTTCCCGCGATGTCGAGATGCGCCCAGGGAATATCCTTCGGAACGAATTCCTGAAGGAACGCCGCGGCCGTGGCCGTTCCGGCGCCGCCGGATTTGCTGAGGTTGGCGAGGTCGGCGAAGTCGGACTTCATGTCTTCGGTGTAGTCGTTGTAAAGGGGGAGTTGCCAAAGGCGCTCGCCCGCGGTGGCGCCGTTTTCGATCAGTTCGTTCACGAGTTTCTGATCGTTGCCCAGAATGGCCGCGGCGGAAGATCCGAGCGCGACGATACACGCGCCGGTGAGCGTCGCCAAATCAACGATGGCCCGCGGCTTCATGTCCGCGGCGAGGCCGAGCGCGTCCATCAGCACCAGCCGGCCTTCCGCGTCGGTGTTGAGCACCTCGACCGTCTTTCCTTTGTACGCGGTGATGATGTCGCCGGGGCGGGTGGCCCGCGAGCCGGGCATGTTTTCGGCCGCGCCGAGAATGCCGATGACCGGGACCTTGACCTTCATCCGCGCGATCATTTGCATCGCGGTCAGCACGGCCATGCCGCCGCACTTGTCGTACTTCATCCAGCCCATGCCTTTGCCCGGCTTCAGCGAGATGCCGCCGGAATCGAAGGTGACGGTTTTTCCAACCAGCACGATGGGCTTCGCTTTCGGGTCGGATCCTTTGTGCTTGAGAATGATCATCCGCGCGTCGCGGGCCGAGCCGCGCGCGACGGACAGAATTCCGTCGCAGCCTTTTTTCTCCAGCTCGGCCTTGCCCATGATTTGACAGGTCAGCCCGCTTTCTTTCGCCATCGCTTTGGCCCAGTCCGCGATTTTCTCGGGGTGCGCCTCGTTGCCCGGAAGGTTGGCGAGGTTGGCGGTGTCGACGAGCGCGGCGCCTTGCGCCTCCGCGGCGCCGACGGCGGAGCGGTCCTTGATCGCGCCGCAGAAGACCAACGAGGTGGCGGGGACTTTCTTGGCGTCGGATTTGAACGCGGAAAACGCGTAGGTTCCCCACGCCGCGCCGCGGCCGACGAGGAGTTGGTGGTCCGCTTCCGACAGCCCTTTGAGCTTGATCGTGGAGCTGACGACGAAGGATTTGAGTCCCGCGGCCACGCCTGCTTTGACGGCCGCCGCGGCGGCTTGCTCGAGCAAGCCGTTGTGGAAATGTTCGGCCGCGCCGACGCCGGCGAGGATCAACTGTTTTCCGTTCCACGGGAACAGCGCCGTTTGACCGGCCAGTCCTTTGAACGCGGATTTTTTCAGGAGGGTGACGATTTCTTTTTTCAACGCGGCGTCGCCCGCGGGGAGAAGGTTTTCCGAGCCTTGAAAGAACACGATGACGGCGTCTTTTTTCTGGTCGGAGATCGCGGACGGAGAGGTGGATATTTTCATGCTATTTCACTCCTTCGGGAATTTTCGCGGCTGGATTCGCCGGACGGTTGTTCACCGCGAAACCGGAGAGGGCGATGGCTTCCTCGAAGTTCATTTTTCTCACCGTGGTGCTCTTGTAGGCAATGGACATGGTCTGGCTGTTCAGATCAAACGAGCTCTTGACGTAACCGGGAACGGTTTTCACGCGGTTCTGGAGATACCTGCCCGCCGCTTCGGATTTCATTTCGGGAACGTGGTAGTCGTCCGAAACGATTTCCTTGCGGAAATTGAAGAACATGAAGGTGGGGTTGGCTACGTTCTCGGCTTCGCGGGCGGCTTTGTCGCCGCAACCGGAAAGGGCGACGAGGACCAAGAGCAGCGTACTGGAGATGATATGTTTCATGAGGTTCCTTTCTGCGATCAACAAACGCCTCGGACTATAGTTCATGCATCAGCTGATATCTATAAATTTCACGCCACTTTGGCGGCGACTTGAAACCTTCCCGCGCCAGAATCCGATATCCGTTGATCTCGGCCACGAGCTCGGGAAATATCTCTTCGAAGATGTAGCAGAACTCGTAGTAGCAGTCCTCGGCGTCGTTGAAGCGTCCTCGCAGTTGGTACGCCAAACCCAGCGCGATCATGGGGCCGGGGCTGTCGGGAAAGCGCTCGCGCGCTTTTTCATAAAACTCAATGGCCTGTTCCTCCCGGCCGTTTAGCATGGATATGTTGGCGACCAAAAGCAGCGCGCGGTCGGCCTGCTCCGGGTAATGTTGGATGATGGCCATGCAGTTTTTGATCGTTTCATCGGCGTTTCGGTTCGCGTAGGCCGCGTTCATTTCCGTTTCCAGCAGCTCATAGGGAGGCGGCGCGTGCAACACGTCGTATACGAGATGCACGCTGAAAATCGTGAAAATGGTCGCCGCCACGACGGCGAGGTCGAATCGGTCCGCGCGGTATTTCCGGAACAGCCGAAACAGACCGCCGCTCAAATTTCCCTTGGCGTGATAGCGGTATTGCCTGATCGCCTGAACGTTCATGATGAACGCCCCCAGAACCGGATTGATATGCAACCGGTTTTCCTTTTGCAACGCGAGCGTATGCCACTCGACGAAGCCTTGGAGCGTGACGCGCGCGAAGTCGTTGAGCAGCTGTCCGTGCGGATCGGAAATCTGAAGCGCCTGAAACACGAACAGTTGCTGAATGAGCGGGAACGTGTCGTCGTCCATCGCGGACTTGCGCCAGCTCAACACGCTCAGGCCGCCCGGCAGCTCGCCGGACTCGTGCACGCGCTCCAAAATCGTCTCCCGTTTGTCGTGCGGCAGTTTGTTCCAGAGCAACGGCGTGAAGCTCGCGAACCCTTTCAGCGTGCTGGTTTTATCTCGAAGGATCGCGTTGCAGAAGGAGCGTTCCTCCTCGTTCCAGAAGACCTCCAGTAGATTGCGCTCGAGCGCGGCGCGCTCGGTTTCGAAATGGTCCGGATCGTTGGCGTACAACGACGAGCTCGCGCGCATTCGGTTGAGCGCGTCGATTTCCGTGATCAGCAACACGCTCAGATCCACGGTGGCCAGATCCGTCTCGAAGATCTGGGGGACAATGGGCTCGCCCTGGTTTTTCCATACATGCAGCCCGCGGCGTTTGGGATCGAAATGGTGGAGCAACCATTGAATGTGCCGACGAAGCAACGGCAGCGCCGCGAGTAGAAACGCGTCGTTTTTTCGTTCCGACCAAACGGTTTCAGTGGTTTTCGCGAGAAGCGGCTTGGGCGCCTCCATGATCGAACTCGTTCCGCGCGGCGAGTAGTGAACCGGAATCGCGCCCGCGTTGGTCTGGATTTTCAGCGCGCACATCAACAGTTCCTCCGCGACTTCCGGATCCATTAGACGCCAAGCGAGCGCTTGCGGATGCAGCTCGTTGACGTCCATGCGCGGCACGTCCGAAGCGGTGGATTGGCACCAAGCCAACGGGATGTCGCCTTCCGCCGGGCGAAGCGCCTTCATCATCGATTCGGCGGATATGACCGCCAGCGCGTCGTGGTGAGCCATCTCTTCGAAAAGGCTATGGGCCCCCTCGCGACGGCCGAATTCATCGGCTAGAACCTCCTCGAGATTTTTGTTCAGATAGCTTTCCGCCAGCCGCTCCGCTTCGACGCGTAGCCGGAGCTTCGAGACCAGGCAGAACGAATCCCCGCGGAGCATCAGCAACGCGGCGCCATCATCGCCCTCCAACCATTGACCGCCATCGAACTCCGTGCTCGCGAGGTCGGACGCCAGAACCGGCGAAGAAACCCCATCGAATCTTCCCCATAAAACCCCGGGCTCGGGAGTGAGCACCTCGGTGGCGAGGCGCGCTTTTTTTCTGTCGTAATACGCGCAAAAACCATTGAACAGCATGTTGATTCGACTATTCGGCGGAACGGGAATCTGGAGGGTCCAATCAGGAATTTCGACATTGGGCGCGATTTTCCCCACCGTTTCAAGCGTCTTGAAAAATTGTCCGGCGCCGCTTTGGCGGAAAGCCGAACCGCAGCCGCGCGGTTCGACGCTCCAACCGGCGAACCATGGATGCGCGGGGTAGGATCGAAAAATGTAGTTCATTGGAAAATTGTGTTTGTTGGCGGGTGAATCTTCAAGCGAAATCCGCCGCGTGGACTTCGCGGCGTTTTTTGACGGGTTTCGGTTGACGTCAGCGAGAAAGTTGCTATTAATTACCGGCTTTCTTCACTATAATAGGTGAACTATGTGTTTTTATAAATAAGGAGTCCCATGGCTGTATCGAAAAAGAAGGCTTCCACCAAGAAAACGGCGAGCAAGAAGACTCCCACGAAAAAGGCTCCAACCAAAAAAGCTCCGGCCACGAAGACCGCGTCGAAAAAAGCGAGCGCCAGCGAGGCCGCCCCGGCCACGAAGTCGAAACAGGCCGCCTCGCCTGACAAGAAAGTGCCGGCCGCGAAAAAAGCGCCCGCCAAAAAGAAGGCCGCCGCGAAAAAAGCAACGCCGCGCAAGGCAACGATCTCCGCCGAGGAAAAAAAACAGGAAGCCAAAGTGGCCGCGACGGTCGCGGCCGTTGACGAAGCAACCGCGGGCGGCGTTTCCCTGATGGACCGCGAGGAACGCAACGATCGCATCAAAGAACTGATGGCGCTCGCTTCCGATCACGGATTTTTGACGTTCGAGGACATCAACGAGGCGTTCCCGGAAGATTTGGTTGTCGTCGAGGACATCGATAAAATCGTTGGACTGCTCCAGAGCATGGAAATCGACATCATCCGCCAAGACGACGTCGAGGAATATCAGGCGCGTCTTGAAAAAGAACAGGCCGACAAGCAGAGCGCTCGTTCCGACGTGCTGGACGACCCGGTTCGCATGTACCTCAAGCAAATGGGCCAAGTGCCGTTGCTGACCCGCGAGCAGGAAGTCGAGATCTCCATGCGCATCGAGGAGGCGGAAATCCACACCACCAAGATGTTCAATCGCCTTGGATGCGCCACCGACGCGTATCTTGGAGTGATCGCGCGCCTTGAACAGGGCAAAGAGCGATTCGATCGCATTATTTCCGACAAACACGTCGAGTGCCGCGAGGATTACTTCAACGATCTGCCCAAGGTGCTCAAGGGCATTGATCGCAACCGCGAGCTGAAACTCAAATATTATCTCGAAGGCTCCAAAGCGAAGAAAGACAGTCCGGAAGAGAAGAAGGCCTCGAGAAATTTCGACAAGGCGCAGGACCGTCTCTCCGAATACTTCAAGCAATTGCACTTCAAACAGAAAGCCATCGAGGACGTGGTTCCGGAGATGGACGCGTTTCATCACAAGATGGAGCACCTGCTGGGCGAGGTGGCCCGCCTGAAAAAAAGCCGCGCCAAAAGCGCCAATACCGATTTGCGCGCCGTGCGCAAGGAGATCAGAGAGCTCGAGACCTACCTTCAGATGGATCAGAAGGAGTTCGCCCAGCATTACGCGAACCTCAAGGTCTGGTTGCGCAAGGGACTCAAGGCCAAGACGGAGATGATCGAGGCCAACCTGCGCCTCGTGATCTCGATCGCGAAGAAGTACACCAACCGCGGACTGTCGTTCCTCGATTTGATTCAGGAAGGCAACATGGGCCTGATGAAAGCGGTGGAGAAATTCGAGTATCGCCGCGGCTACAAGTTCTCGACCTACGCCACGTGGTGGATTCGCCAGGCGATCACCCGCTCGATCGCGGACCAGGCCCGGACCATTCGAATTCCGGTGCACATGATCGAAACGATCAACAAACTGATGCGCATTCAAAAGCAGTTGCTCCAAGAGTTCGGCCGCGAGGCGACGCCGGAGGAACTCGCCGACGAAATGGAGCTTCCGGTCGAACGCGTGCGCGCCATTCTGAAAATCGCGCAGCAACCGATCTCGCTGCAAAGCCCGATCGGCGACAGCGACGACACGCATTTCGGCGACTTCATCGAGGATAAATC
>JARFRL010000228.1 GCA_029287275.1 Pontiella desulfatans | reverse complement strand
TGATGAGGTGTTGAAGCAGCGGACGCCGCTTGACGCGGTCGACTTCGATCGCGCGCTGGGCGATGTTTCCAACGGTTGGAACGTCGCCGGTCACATTGATGTAGCTCGGGTTTCGCATCACCTGTTCGGTGAGCGCCACGACCTTTTTGGGATAGGTCGCGGAAAAGAGCAGACTCTGCCGCGCCGCGGGCAGGGCCTCGAACACCTGCTCCAGTTCCTCCGCGAAACCGAGGGCCAGCAGCCGATCGGCTTCGTCGACCACGAGACAAAGCAGATTCAGAAAGAAGACATCCTTTTCGCGAACGAGTTCGAGCAAGCGGCCGGGCGTGGCCACCACGATATCGGCCCCGTCTTCCAGCTGGCGCACCTGCTCGCCGATATCCGCGCCGCCAATCACCGCGACCACGCCGATTCGCCGCGGCAGCCCTTTTCCAAACTCGTTGAAGGCTTCGGCGACCTGTTGAGCGAGCTCGCGCGTGGGCGCCAGCACCAGAACGCGCGGCGAACAGGGCGGCGGGTTGCTTTCGATCGCGCTCAACCGCTGCAGGATCGGCAGCGCGAACGCGGCGGTTTTACCCGTTCCGGTCCGCGCCTGGGCGATCAGGTCCATTCCTTCGAGAATCAGCGGAATGGTTTGCTCCTGGATGGGCGTTGGCGCGCGGTAATCCGCCGCCGCCACCGCGCGGAGCATGGGTTCGAGAAGTCCTAATTCTGAGAATGGCATGGTTATCCTTGGTTTTGAATGCGCGCGAGAATAGCTTTTCGCCGCCAGAACTCAACGCGGAACCGGTGGTTCAGCGCGCCGTCCCAGGGCCGCGGCGCCCGATAAACCTTGGACGAAGCCATTTTCCGCGGCGGCTATTTAATAAAGTAGCCGGACATACGCCAGGCCCCGGCCGAGTCAAGCGTCGGAGTGAAGGTCTCGATGGCGTCCTTTTTATTCGTGAAGGACGTTTTGAATTGGATCACCACATATTCACCGGCGGGAGCGTTTGGGAGCGCCGTCATATATTTCGCGCTTAAAAGCTCGCGCGAAACACGTTGACCTAATGGTTCGCGCGCTTGCCGCATGGCGGCGACCCATTGTTCCTTTTTGACGGCTTTTTTGAAGAAGTCGGCGGATTCAACCCAGCTTTCCTCATACCGTTTTCCATCAATCAGGTTGAGCGTTTTTTCCGCCGCTTTCACGGCGTCGGCTTCGCTTTTTTCGGCGCTCGCGGGCGCGTTTTCTCCCGCGGTCGCGGCTTGAGCCGGCGCGTTGGCCAAACCACTCACCAGCGCTAGAATCACGATTTTCGAAAGTATTTCCGCCATAATCAGTCCTCCAATAAACGTTCCCGCGGCCTTGCCGCCTTTGATGTCGCACGAAACTGAATACCCCTTGTACATCAGGGTGATCATCCAGCCTAAAGACAAAAGAACAACCAAAACCGCCGCGCCGAAAACAAAGGCGTCCATCCCGTTAACCGGACCGGTCGCGCCCCCCATCAGATACCGCGTGAAACGCGAGTAGCCGGCCGGAAGCGTGGCGAGCGCGGCGATGAGGGTGGGACAACGGGCGAAGGCCTGCGTTCCAAGCAAATCGATGGTTCGAAAAGATGTTTTGGAGACGATCTTTCCCAAAACCAGCAGGACGACGCCCATGCAGAGCCAGTTGATGATCCCCGCTGAAAGATAAAACCAAAGCGGAGCGGGAGCGCCGGAGTGGGTGTCGAGCACGCCATCGAAACACGTGTCGCTAAACGAGCCGATATACCCGGCGACCAGTATGGCGCCAAGACCCATGGATAGCGCGGGCCATCCGGCGATATAGATGAACGGGTTGAACAGGGTTGTTCCGATCTTTCCCGCGCTCATGACGGATCTCCGTTTTCCAACTCGGAAGCATTTAGCTTTTCGATGATTTCGTTCAGCTTGTTTCGAACGGTCGGATAGCTGACTTTCGTGAGCTTGGCCATTTCCTTCAGGCTTCCGCTCGCTTTTATGAATTGATGAATGAAGCGCTGATCGTCGCGGGAAAAACTCCCAAGCGGGGGAAGCGGATAGAGTCCTTCCACCTCTGTTTCACAGGATTCGCAGCGGAGTCGCTTAACCACTAAGCGCTCATCACAACTCGGACAATGTGTGGGTAGTTTTTTCATATCAGCGACGTTTTTATTAACTTTATTAATCCCATGGTCAATATATTTAATTTTAATTTTAACTATATCAACTAGATCCTCATTTAATGATCAAACCTAAGCTCTCCCTCAACCATCCCTCGACAAGCATTAATTGGCGCAACACGCGCCTCGAGACCGCCCACGGACTTTTGGGTTGTTGCCGCGCGCGACCGGCCTCCTCGCGGCCATCAGGCCGTTCTTTCGCGCCAAATGATCCGCCGCGCATCCGCATTCAGGCTTGAAACCCCCGCCCCGCTTTCGTATTTTCCGCGGCTGATTACTTTCAAACGCAACAAGGAGAGATTCATATGGCCGAAGAAACCATGCAATTCAAGACCGAGCTGGAGCAGCTGCTTCACCTCATCACCCATTCCCTTTATTCCCACCGCGAAGTGTTCCTGCGCG
>JARFRL010000190.1 GCA_029287275.1 Pontiella desulfatans | reverse complement strand
AACCCTGCTCCAAAGCACGATAGACCGGCGCATTGAGATCCATTCGTCTCTCGCGGCCAGCCCCGGTTTTATTGTTGGCGATCCGGCTCAACTCCAGAGTGTTTTTCTGAACCTTGGGATTAACGCCTCCCACGCGATGCCGGATGGCGGCCGCCTTTCGTTCAGCACGTCGGTCATGGATGTTGACGCCGCCACCTGCGCGGCAAGTCCGTTCGACCTGACGCCCGGGCCGCATATCGAGGTCGAAGTGCGCGATACCGGCTGCGGAATTCCGCCCGAGCGTCTACCGCGGATCTTCGAGCCGTTCTACACCACCAAGGCACAAGGCAAAGGAACCGGACTCGGATTGTCCGCCGCGTATGGAACGGTCCAGAATCACGGCGGCTCGATCAGCGCCTATAGCGAGGTTGACCAAGGAACGAGCTTTCACATTCTCCTGCCCTGCGCGGTTGAGCGAGACGTGGTGGCGAAACCCGCTCAACAGATCATTAAAGGAAGCGGCTCCATCCTCGTGGTCGACGACGAGAACGTCATGCGCGTCGCCGCGGAAGCGATTTTACGCCGACTCGGGTACGCCGTCTCGCTCGCGGAGAACGGCGCCGAGGCCCTTGAGATCTATCAAGCCAAACCGGGCGCGTTTGATCTGGTTATCCTGGATATGATCATGCCGGTGATGAATGGACGCGACTGCTTCGCGGCGATTAGACGGATAAATCCCGCGCAACGGATCATGCTCTCCTCTGGTTTCTCCAAGGAAGAGGATACCGAGGAAATGAAGAAACAAGGCCTTTCAGCCTTTATCCGCAAACCATTCAACCAGGCGAAGCTAAGTCAGACGGTGCATGAAGCGCTCGCGCGGAACACCTGACGGCGACAAACCGATGGGCTGATCGCGCGGGGGTTTCCCACGCGGCCGCTCAACGCTTCCCCGCGGTTTAATTGTTAAACATTGGAATCCAGTTCTTGATGATCTTCGCGCTGGTTCCATCGCGGTCCCATTGGGTCAACAGCGCGTTGACCTCGTCCATCAACGCCGCGTTGTGGCGGCCGATCGCCCACGCCACCGGCTCGATGTTGAGCAACTCGTTGAACGCGATCAGCTCGCGCTCGTCGACCGCGGACTGCCACCAGACCACCGGCGCGTCGTGCACGAACATGTCGATCCTTCCGCTTTTCAGCGCGGCGACCGCGGAGGGGGTGTCGTTGAACGCGCTGAGTTTGGCGCGGGTGAAGCGCTGCCGGCTGTAAAACTCGCCGGTGGTGTCTTTCACGAAACCGATGTTCCGCGTCTGATTGACGATCGTGCTGCCGATCAAGCCGGACGGATCGTGCTGGCCGCGGCGGAACAGCCCGCTCAGTCCGGACTGAAGGTAGGGCCGCGTGAAGTTGACGCGGATGCTCCGCGGGCCGGTGATGGACATGTTCGACATGATGATGTCCGTCCGATTGTCTTCAAGGAGGTCGATCTGCTTCTCCCACGGAACCGTGATGAAGACGACCTCGCGGTTGAGCGCCTTGCCCAGCTGTTTGGCGAAGTCGGCCTCGATGCCCATGATCTGGCCGTTTTGCTCGAAGATCATCGGCCGCGACCGCGGCGATACGCCGACGCGCAGGATGGAAGAATCGGGTTCGACCGTTTTGGTGGTTTGGCAGCCCGCGAGCAACGCGGCGACGGATAACAGAAATACAAAGCGCTTCATGAGTGACCTCCGGAATTTCGCAAGAGTATTTCAAGCCGCGGCCGCGTATGCAAGCGCCCGCTTGGAATACGTTGGATGAGCGCGCGGCGGCCCGGGGTTCGTCGCGAACGGTACTTGCGGGAGCACGCGCGTTTTCTTTACCATTCGGGCTTCTCCGCGCATCCGTTTCTCAAGGAAAAACGCCGTGGAGAGGGGAGAGAACCATGAAGACGAAAAGCTGGATTTGGTCGCCGCTGATGGCGGTGCTGTTGCTCGCGGGGTGCGCGCACATTCCGGAGAGTCCCGACAAGCCGGTTTCCCATAGCCTGGCGCCGGCGACGGAGGGCCTGTTGGTGACGGCCAGCGACGCGGTCTTGAAGGCCGCGTCCGCGGAGGAAACGGCCTTCATGCTGATTCCGGAAAACGACGAGGCGCTGCGCTGGCGGTTGGCGCTGATTGATTCCGCGACGAGCAGCGTCGATCTGCAGGTGTTCATCTGGACGAACGACGAGTCGGGGCGCTTGCTGCTCAGCCGTATCGGCGCGGCCGCGGAGCGCGGCGTGAAGGTCCGTCTGTTGCTCGACGACATGCCGAAGGATTGGTCGGACCGCGGCACGGCGATCGTCGCCCGAAGCCCGAACGTCAGCGTGCGGCGCTTCAATCCGGGCCGCGTGCGCAAGGGGATGCTGGGCCGGGCCTTTCAAATGAGCACGCAGTTCAAAAAGCTGAACCGGCGCATGCACAACAAACAACTGATCGTGGATGGCCGGTGGGGGATCATTGGCGGACGCAACATCGGCAATCCATATTTCGGGCTCAGCGAGAACTACAACAATCGCGACCTGGACATGATTCTAACGGGAGCGGTCATCGCGGAGATGGCCGAGGACTTCGACGAGTATTGGAACTCGACCGTCGCGTATCCCGGGGAAGCGATGTACAAGGAGCTTTCCGAAAAAGAGATGGCGAAGCTCGGGGCGCGCTTCAAAGAGGAAGTCGCGAGGGATCGCGTCCTGTTGAGTCAAACCACGATACCCGTGGACCCGGTTGATTGGTCCGAGGAGTTCGAGAGTCTTTCGTCCCGGATGGTGTTTGGAACGGCGCGCTGTTTGCGGGACACGCCGGAAATCGATGGCGACGAGGAGACGCGGCTCGTGGATAAGATCGACGCCGTGGCGCCCGACGTTCAAATGGTCTCGCGCGTCATTACGCCCTACATGATCCCGACCAAGGACCAGATCGAAAGCATACGGCGTTCGGTGAAGGACGAGGGTCGAACGGTTCGCTTGTTGGTGCCGTCGATGGCGGCGAACAATCACACCATGGCGCATAGCCACTACAAGAAATACCGGAAGAAACTGCTCAACGCGGGCGCGGAGTTGTATGAGTTCCGCGGGCAACCCTCCGCGGAGCTGCGCGCCACGAGCGACACGGACCCGGTCGTATCCAAGTTTATATCCCTGCACACCAAGGGGTTCGTTTTGGATGAACAATGGGTGTTGCTGGGCTCCTTGAACGTGGATCCGCGCTCGATCAAGATCAACACGGAGCACATGATGATCATCGACTCGCCGGATCTGGCGAAACAAATGCGCGATGATTTCGACTGGATGATCGCGCCGGAGAACGCCTGGCAAGTGACGTTGAATGAAAAAGGGAAGTTGCGGTGGACCTCCAGCGAGGGCGTGAGGAAAAACCAGCCCGCGCGCGGCTTCGGGCAACGCTGTTCCGACTTTTTCTGGCGTCTGCTTCCGGTGGAGAGTCAGCTTTAGGCGCGAACGAAAAGTCCGCGGCGACTATTCGGAGAGCGCGTCGCCTGAAGGAAGCAGGTTTGGCGGTGGGATTTCTCCGCGGTTTCTTTTTTCTCGGCGGGCGCATTGCCGAAAATGACTCAAGCACCACGTTTCGGCCAGTTCCACGAAAGCTTCGAACTCGGTTTTGACGAACCGCTCGCAAATCGAGCAGTTCTTGAAATATTCACAATAAATGGTCGGGTTGTTGACGTATTTGAAGAAGGGGCATTGGGCGTATTGCGACGTCAGGCAGAACTGCAGGGTTTGGAACCCTTGAGGAACGAAGGGCAGCACATCCATGCATAACCGACCGCGCTCATTGAACAAAGGGCATGAGATCTTGGTATCCATGAACACGCTCCAAAAAGGATCTTAACTAACACCTGATGTTACCATGGTAAATTAGAAACGAACAAGAAAATAAGAACCAAGTCATGAGCTAAAAGCTATAGCGAATCGCGAGGTTGACGTTGCTGTTGTAACGAAATTGACCAAAGAACGTGTGGTCGTTTTCGCCGATGAACCAGTTGCCGTTGACGGTCGCGCTCCAATGGTCGGTGAACTTGTACGTCGCCGCGGGGCGCAGGTAGGCGTCGTTGTCGGATGGCGAGTAGAACGTGAACAGTCCGAGAATCAGATTTTGGTTCATCAGCATCCAAGTGAGCCGCAACGTCAGCACGTGGCGAAACTCGTCGCGCGCGGTGTCGGTCGTCGGAAGTCCCGCGAGATAATCGTCGTGATCCATCATCCACTCGACGTAGTACTGAACGCCGGCCATGAGGTTTTTCGCGGCCTCGCGTTCGTAGCCCGCGAGAAAGCGCGCCTGCGAGTTGGGGACGAAAGGATTCGTTCCGGCGCGGTCCTCGCGCGAGTCGTAATAGCCCGCCTCGGCGTTCACGAGCCCCGAGCCAAGCGCGCCTTGGACGCTCGCTCCGTAGCTGTTCAGCCCCGGGAAATAGTTCTTCATGAGCGCGGGATCGTACCCTTCCGGACTTTTCCAGAAGCCGTGGTAGGCGTATAGCGCGCCCTCGTAGCTCAGGATCGGGCGGTAGAACCGCGCCGAGATCTCGTGGTCCTGAAAGAGTTCGTCGCGTTGCTCCGCGTCGATGACCGCGTTTTGTCCCGCGATGCTTTGTCGCGCGGGGTTCCAATAGGAGACGCGCGTTCCGTCGATGTAGCGGTCCGCGTCCATGCGCGGCATGTACGCGAGGTCGAAGCTGCCGACGCTCGGGAACCAGCTCGCGTAGATGGCGTCCGAGGGCGCCTTGAGATATTCCTCGTCGCGGCCCAGCAGAAACGAGTTCCAGTCCTTGGGAAACAGATCGTTGATGAACAGCAGGTCGCCCGTGCCCCAGGTGAGAATCTGCCGGCCCACCTTGACGTCCATCGAGCTCAGCGGCGAGAAAAGCAGGTTCAGCTCGCGCAGATCGATGAAGCCGTCGCCCGTCTGAAGATCGATCTTCTCGAGATCGTCCTCCAGATCGTCGTAGAGGAAGTCGGCGCGGAACTGAAGCTCGGACGCGTCGAAATAGGTCAGCGAATCGAGCTGCGCCCGCAGCTCGGTCAGGCTCCGTTGATCTTCATACGGATCGTTCCGGGTCCGCGTCCCGACCCGGCCGTCGACGAAGCCGTGGAGCTCGGTGTCCAGCGCGAAACTTGAAAGAGGAAGAAGGCTCAGGAGCAGAACGTTAACCACCCGCTTCGCTGAAGAACACGAAGTTTTCGTGACGGTCTGAACTGTAATATTCATAACAGGTCCTTTCTTCGTGTTCTTCCAATCTTCGTGGTTCAAAAATATCAGCGCGTTACTTCGCGCGGGGGGCGGCGCAGGAAGCGTTCGGTGAAGATGTTTTCTTTCAGGCCGATGTCGTACTTCACGTTCGTGAAGGTGTTGATGGTGGAGCCGCCGGAGTTCAGGTCCTTCACCACCGATTCCGTGACGGTCGGGAAGCCTTGAATCGTTTCCACTTTGGTGCCCTCGACGGTCCGATAATGTTTTCCGTTTTTGTCGAAGTACTCGGCCCTGCGCGGCAGGAACGTGTCTTGGTCGATCCGCACGGTGTAATACGAGAACTCGACGCTCCCCGGATCGACCGGCGTGTTCTTGACGACGTATTGCGTGTCGGTCGTCTCGATCAGCTCGTGCCGGTCCTCCTTCAGACCGCGCCCGGAAACATCTTCGTAGACGAAGTCGGAACCCACGAACGAGGTGCGTTTGTCGCCCGGCGCGATGGAGCGCTTCAGGTTGAGCGCGGGCAGCCACATCCAACGGCTGTCTTCCTTGCCGGGCTCCACTTCCTTCCAAACGAGAAAGACCTGTTTGTAGAGGTCCGCGGGTTTCTTGAAATAGACGTAGAACTTCTGCGCGCCGTTCTCGGTGTTCATGCGCAGCAAGGTGAACGCGCGGACGCGCTCGGAGCCGGACGGGTCGACGATCTTCATCTCCACCTCCGCGCTGCCGTCCTGGCCGGCGTAGTACGCGGCCTGATTCGCCTTGTTCACGATTTCTTCCACGCTCATCTCCGCGAACGCGCCAGCCGCGCCCAACATCATTATCGTTGTGATTAATCTTTTCATTTTCATTCTCCAATATTTAGCCACGGATCAACACTGATCAACACGGAAGGAAATCGGTGTTTATCCGTGTTTGTCCGTGGCGTCGTTATTCTTAAACAACCATTTCCGCAGGCCGGTGATGAGCGCCGCGAGGATGAAGAGGGTGGCGATCCACGACACGGCCATGATGGTCGCGAGGAAGAAGCCCACCGTCTTGTACGGCACCAACGGCGCGAACAACAGCGGCGTGAAACCGATCGAAATAATGATCGCGTTGCGGCTGATCGCCATGGCCGGTTCCTGGAACATGTGCCAGATCGCGTCCTTCCAGCTTCCGAACTTTTTCGTCAACTCGCGGGAGCGTTCGAGGAAGTGGATCGCGAAGTCGACGCTCAATCCGAGCGTCAGCGACGAGAGCACCGCGACGGGCATGTCGTAATCCTTGCCGACCCACCCGATGAGGCCGTAAATGAAAGTGATCGTCACGGTCAGCGGAATCATCGCGAGCAGGCCGAACAGCACGGAGCGGAACAACACCATCATCATGATCAGCACGACCACGAACGAGCTGAGCAACGCGTTCATCATGCCCGCGACCATCTTGTCCTGCCAAACGACGTTCAGATAAGTAAGGCCCGCCCAGCCGACGTCCAGTTCGGTTGGCGCGGGGTTTTCGGCCATCCAGGCGTCGATCGTCTCGACCACCGCGACCATGTCGGTGTTGTCGCCGCTCTTCAGCTGAATCCAGAGGTTCACCTCGTTGTAGTCCTTGGTGATCATGTGGAACAGGCTGTCCTTCTTCTTCATGCCTTCGAGTTGCGTGAACACCTGCGCCACCGCGGAGGGATTCGGCGGAATGCCGTAGAACGTTTCGTTGCGTTCGGCGGACTCGGCCGCGTCGTAATT
>JARFRL010000121.1 GCA_029287275.1 Pontiella desulfatans | reverse complement strand
CAACCCTCGGACGTCGCGGACGTCCGCATGCGCTTCATCAATCCGGACGGCGGCGAGCAGGACATGTGCGGCAACGGCGCGCGCTGCGTCGCCCGCCTGGCGTACGACCGCGGAATCGCTCCGGCGGAAATGCGGATCGAAACCGGCGCGGGGTTGGTGGGGGCGCGCGTGTTGGAAAACCGGATTGAACTGGAGTTGACCGATCCGACGGATCTTCAAATGGATCTCGCGTTGGGCCTCGAGTGGACCGTCGATTTCGTCAACACGGGCGTGCCGCACGCGGTCGCGTGGGTGGACGATCCGACGACGGTCGACCTCGACCATTTTGGGCGGCTGATCCGCGCGCACGCGTGGTTCGCGCCGAACGGGACCAACGCCAATTTCGCGAAGGTCGAGCGCGACGGCTCGATCTCGGTTCGGACCTACGAGCGCGGCGTGGAGGCCGAGACGCTGGCGTGCGGAACCGGCGCCGCCGCGGCCGCGGTGCTCGCCGCGGAAAGAGGCTGGACGCGTTTGCCCGCGACCGTTCATTGCGCGGGCGGCTTTGATTTGGTAATTGATTCAGTTCCGGGAGCGACCACGCTGACCGGGGGCGCTGAATATGTTTTCGACGGAGAGGTGGAATATGGAAATCGGGTTTAGCCTAGGTTCCAATCTGTACAACCGCAAACGACTGCTGATGCAGGCGAAAAATCTACTGCTGTCCGCGCCGCGCACGAAATTCATCGATCAATCTCCGATTTATGAAACCACGCCGGTGGACGTGAAACCGGAATATCAGGACATGGCCTACCTCAACTCCGTCGTGCTGGTGGAAAGCGAGCTGCCGCTCGACAGCTGGCTTTCGTACATCGGCAAGATCGAAAGCAATCTGGGCCGCGAGCGCGACGCGGAGGACCGGAACGCGCCGCGGTCGATCGATATCGACATCATTTACGCGGGCGATCAGATCATCGATAGCGGCGGGCTCGAAGTGCCGCATCCGCGCTGGGCCGAGCGCGAGTTCGTGGTGCGTCCGCTCGCGGACGTGCGACCCCGCATGGTGCTGCCCGAGACCAGTAAATCCGTCGCGGACATTCTACGCGGTCTTCCCGCGGACGAGGCTTTAAGCGTTTTTGACGAAAGGTGGTGAGCGTAGACGAGGCTTCCGGCCTCGTTTGGGTGAGTCAACCCGCGTCGCATGATCAAACGAGGCGGGAAGCCTCGTCCACGATAGTAGGGAAAATATGAAATGGACCGCCGCTAAAATCAAGGCGCTCAAAGGCGAGCGCAAAATCGCCATGCTCACCGCGTACGACGCGCTGACCGCCTCGTTGGTCGAGGACGCCGGGATTCCCGCGGTGCTGGTGGGCGATTCGCTCGGCATGGCCGTGCTCGGATACGAGACCACCTTGCCGGTGAGCATGGAAGAGATGCTGCACCACACCGCCGCGGTTTCGCGCGGGGTGACGAACGCGCTGATCATCGCCGACATGCCGTTCATGTCGTACCAGCCCTCCATCGCGATGGCGTTGGAGAACGCGGGCCGCTTCCTGAAAGAGGCGCGCGCCGACGCGGTCAAAATCGAGGGCGGCGCGTTCCGAGCCGAGATGATCGAGTCGCTCGTTAAAAACGGGGTGCCGGTGCTGGGTCACATCGGCCTCACGCCCCAGAGCGTCAAGGAAACGGGCGGTTACAAGGTGCAGGGCAAAACCTCGGAGCAGGCGCGCCAGTTGATGGACGACGCCATGGCGGTGGAACAGGCCGGCGCGTTCGCGGTCGTGCTCGAATGCGTGCCCGCCGAACTCGGCGAAATGATTTCCAACGCGCTTTCCATTCCGACCATCGGAATCGGCGCGGGCGCGGGGTGCGACGGCCAAGTGCTGGTCCTCACCGATTTGCTGGGCGTCAGCGGAAAACCCGCGCCGAAGTTCGTGAAAAAATTCGCGACGTTGCACCCGCTGATCGCGGAAGCGCTCGCGACCTACAAATCCGAAGTCGAGTCGGGCGCGTTCCCGTCCGACGAGCATACCTATTAAAATGGACGTCATCTCGTCACCCGCCGAAACGCAACGCCGCGCGCTGGAGCTTAAGCGCGCGGGAAAAACCATCGGCTTCGTTCCAACGATGGGCTTTCTGCACGAGGGGCATCTTTCGCTCATGCGTCTGGCGCGGGCGCGGTGCGACGTGTTGGTCGCGAGCGTCTTCGTGAACCCGGCGCAGTTCGGCCCGAACGAGGATCTCGACGCGTATCCGCGCGATTTCGAACGCGACGAGGCGTTGTGCGCGGGCGAAGGGGTCGATCTTGTTTTTTATCCGGAACCGGCGACCATGTACGCGCCCGACGCCAGCGTCTGGGTCGACGAGGACGCGCTCTCCGGCGGATTGTGCGGCTCGGCGCGGCCCGGCCATTTCCGCGGGGTCTGCACGGTGGTCGCGAAGCTGTTCAACCTGGTTCAGCCCGACTTCGCGGTCTTCGGGGAGAAGGACGCGCAGCAGCTGCGGATCATCGAGCGGATGGTCCGCGATTTGAATTTTCCGATCGAGATCATCCGCGGCCCGATCGTCCGCGAACCGGACGGTTTGGCGATGAGCTCGCGCAACAAATATCTCGACGAAGAGCAACGCCGGAACGCGCGTTGCCTGCGTCGAGCGCTCGACGCGGCGGCTGCGCTTTTCGCCGCGGGCGAGCGCGCGGTTCCCGCGCTGCGGAGCGCGATGGTTGAGCTTGTCGAATCCACGCCGGGCGCGCGGATCGACTACGTTGAGTTCGTCGACGACGCCTCGCTCGTCCCGCTAACCGAAATCGCCGAGGCCGCGTTGGTCGCCTTGGCGGTCGGATTCGGCACGACGCGGCTTATCGACAACGCCGTTTTGTCGGTGTATTGATCTCCCGTGGAGTTGGTTGCGGGCACGTTGTTTTTTTTTGAGTTAATTTGTTTGAAAGCGGGCGAGCCGTCATTACATTGGTGTCCGCTTTTGAGAGCAAAAGGTGCGGTAGCCAAGCGGTTAGGCAGTGGATTGCAAATCCATCTAGATCGGTTCGACTCCGATCCGCACCTCCATTTTTCAGGTCACTAAATCGATAACCAGGAGAAGAAAAATGTCGGTTCCACAAGATCTGTTCTACGCCAAAACTCACGAGTGGGTTTCCCTCGACAACGGGGTCGCCACGGTCGGCATCACGGATTTCGCCCAGAGCCAGCTCTCTGATCTCACGTTCATCGAACTTCCGGAAGTCGGAACCTCGTTCGAAGCCGGCGATGAAGCCGCGGTGGTCGAGTCCGTCAAAGCCGCCGCCGATGTCTACGCGCCCGTCGGAGGCGAGGTGATCGAAATCAACGAAGCGCTCGACGACGCGCCGGAATTGGTCAACAACGACGCGTTCGGCAAAGGTTGGCTTTTCAAGATCAAGGTGAACGAAGAGTCCGAAGTCGACGACATGATGGACGCGGATTCCTACGAAGAGCTTTGTCCGAACGACTAGTTGTTTCGAATCCCCTCGACTTCAAGGAGGACGAGCGTCCTCCTTTTTTTTTCGCGTATGAACGCTTGGTCCGTCAGCTTCGAAGAACCGGTTCCTTATCAAGAGGGCCTAGACATCCAGCGCCGTCTGCTCAAGGCGCGGCAGGATGATCTGATTCCGGATACCGTGCTGATCATGCAGCACCGGCCGGTCGTCACGCTCGGCAATCGCGGCCGCGCCAATTACCTGCTCAAGACGGAAGAGGAATACCGCGAGCTCGGCATCGATCTATTCCACGCGGAGCGCGGCGGCGACGTCACCTTCCACGGCCCGGGACAGTGGGTGCTCTATCCGATTCTGTATCTCGGCGGCAACGAGGCCGACTCGCACGGCTATCTCCACAATCTCGAGGAGATCGCGATTCGGACGCTCGGTGATTTTGGCGTCGAGGGCTTTCGGCGCGAGGGGAAATCCGGCGCGTGGACCGCCGCGGGTAAAATCGCCGCGATCGGGTTCCGTCTGAAGAAGTGGGTGTCGTTCCACGGCATGAGCTTCAACGTAAGCAACGACCTGACGGGCTTCAACACCATCGTGCCCTGCGGCCTCGTTGGCGAGCCCGTCGCCTCGCTCAAAACCATCCTGGGCGACGCCTGTCCGGAAACGCCGTCGGTGCGCGACGCGTTGCTCAATCACTTTTCAACGGTATGCGACCGCGAACTCGAGCGTTTCTCGTCCGATGGCGAGCTCCCCGCCGCGCTCAACGGCTAGATCTAATCAGTACTCCACGCTCCAGCCCGCAACCTGCTCGAGGCAGTGGCGCGCGGTGAGGTCGATGTGGATGGGCGCGAGCGCGACGTAGCCGGCTTCCACCACGCGCACGTCCGCGCCTTCGTCTTCGTCGAGCAAATCAAGATCGCCATCGAGCCAGTAGTAGCGGTTGCCACGCGGATCGCGGTGCTCCGAAAACTTCTCGATGAAGCGCGAGCGGCCCATGCGACAGGCCTTCATGCCTTTGAGTTCGGAGAACGGCACGTTTGGTATGTTGACGTTCAGCAAGACGCCTTCGGGCAGTGGATTCGCGGCGACCTTCGCGACGATTTCCGCGGCGACCTTGGCCGCGGTTTCCCAAATTGGGTTTTCATAGGAGCAGAGCGAAAGCGCGATCGCGGGCACGCCGAGCACGGTGGCCTCGCTGGCCGCGGAGACCGTTCCGGAGTAGAGCACGCTGATGCCGGTGTTCGAGCCGAGGTTGATGCCGCTGACCACCAGGTCCGGCGGATCGTCTTTGAGTAGAAAACTGACGGCCAGCTTGACGCAGTCCGCGGGCGTTCCGGCGACGGCGAGGCCGAAGGGTTGGCCATCCTTTTCCACCGGCATGGTCCGAATGGGATCGAAAATGGTGATGGCGTGCCCCGCCGCGCTGCGTTCGGCGTCGGGCGCGACGATGTGTAGCTCGCCGAGCGGTCGCAGGGCTTCGTGAAGCGCGTGAATGCCGGGCGCGTGAATGCCGTCGTCGTTGCACAGAAGAATCTTCATGCGTTGAATATGGGGACGAGCGCGCGAAACATCAAGAATGGATGGTTGCATCCATCCGGCTCCGCGCTCATCCTACGCGCCGTGAATTTAATCATCATCCATCCAAACGAGTTATGCGGGGACCGCGTCGAGTTGTCCGACGAACGGGCGCGGCACGTACGAAAGGTGCTGAAGGCCGAAGTCGGGAAGGCGTTGCGCGTCGGTTTGCTGAACGGGCCGTTGGGAACGGGAACGGTTGAGGCGATCCATGGAAACGAGGTCGCGCTGACGTGCGTCTTCGAGACCGTCGTTCCGCCGCGGCCGCGGATCGATCTCGTGCTGGCGATGCCGCGGCCCAAGGTGTTGAAGCGGATGTGGGCGCAGCTCGCGGCGCTCGGGGTGGGGCGGATCGTGCTGCTTCGCGCCGACAAGGTTGAGCGCTTTTATTTCGACAGCCACGTCGTTGAACCGGAGTTTTACGAGCGGCTTCTGATCGAAGGGCTTCAGCAGGCGCGGTGCACGCGCCTGCCCGAGGTGATCATCAGACCCCTGTTCAAGCCGTTCGTCGAGGACGAGCTCGAGGGGATGTTCGCCGGCGAAAGAAAGCTGCTGGCGGATCCCGCGGGAGAAAAGCGATTGAGCGAATTGTTTCATGAAGGGGCGGTCGCCGAACGTGTCGTGTTGGCGGTTGGTCCCGAGGGCGGTTGGACGCCGTACGAGGTGGCGATGCTTATGGACCGCGGGTTCGAGGTGTTTGGCGCGGGGGAACGAATCCTCAGAACGGACACCGCGACCATCGCCTTGCTCGCGCTGTTGTCCGAACATGGGGCATAGGCCGATTTCACACTTGTGAAGGTGTGAAATATTGGGTATCAAGGGTTCATGAATTCGTTGCCCTTCTGGAAGAGATGCCGAGTTTTGGCCAGTGCTTCTCGGTTGAACGTTCTCACGTTGCTTGATGAGAGATCTCGCGAATGCGTGAAGTACATCGCGGAGGAACTGGATGTTTCGGAGTCGGTGGCCAGTAGAGACCTTCAGCTCATGCAGCAGGCGGGTTTTCTGGATTCTGAGCGCCGCGGAAAATTCTTATACTATTCATTGGCCGATGATCCGTTGTCGCGGTTGGTGTTAAGCGCGGCGAGGGAAAACGAGGTCGATGAAATCATGTTTGTTTTAACCGCGTTCACTCACGAGCGGCGATTGAGAATACTGGCTCAACTTGATGAAGGGGCGACGCGAATGGAGCGCCTCGGGGTCGATAGTTCGATCCCGGTCATCTCGCTCCGACGGCAGGTGGACAAGCTGGTTCGTCGGGGTTTCGTGGAGATGAAAGACGGGGTCTGTCGCGCGAAGCAGCCGGGGTCTAGCCTTGGGCGGGAGCTACTGAAGCTGGCACTGAAAGTTTCACACCTGTGAAGGTGTGAAATATGGAGTAAGGAATGAAGAATTTGATTAAATGGATCGCGATTGGTTTTGGAACGGGGCTGAGCCCGATCATGCCGGGCACGGTCGGGACGCTGATTGGACTGCCGCTGGCGTGGGGCGTGATGCTGATGCCGGAGGTTGGAACCCAGATCATGGTTTGCGTGGCGCTGACGCTCCTGTCGATTCCGATCTGCGAAGTCGCGGAGAAGGTGATCGGCGGCAAGGACCCGGGGTGTATCGTCGCGGACGAGTATTTGACGCTGCCGATCACGGTGATTGGTCTAACCTCGCCGTGGGCGCTACTCAGCGGATTCGTGCTTCACCGCGTGTTCGACATCACGAAGCCGCCGCCGATCAAGCAGCTGCAACACATTCACGGGGGATTCGGGATCACGATCGATGATTTTCTGGCGGCGCTGATCGCGCTGGGCCTGAACCATCTGATCTTCCACTTCGTCGGCTAGTCGGTCTCGATGCTTCTGACGAGCGCCTGAAAATCCTCGTCCTGACGGAGGCTGTCGAACTCTTTCTCGTTCATCCAGCCGAGCATGAGTTTCGGGTCGGTGAGTTGCGAGGCGCGCTGGAAGGCCGCGAGCGCGGCTTTATCGTTTCCAAGCTTCACCTCCACCTGCGCCAGCAGGCGGAATAGGTTGGCTTCGTCTTTGATTTCCTCGGTCAGCTTGCGCAGCTGTTCGGCCGCGACGGGCCAGTTGCCGACTTTGGTCAGGTAGAGCGCGAAGCCGTGCCGCGTGTCGGTGTCGAGCGGGCGCTGGTCGAGATACTGCTCGTAGGCGTCGCACGCTTCCTTTTCCATGTTTTGGGCGCGGTAGAGCAGGGCCAGGTTTTTCAGCGCCTCGGCGTACGCGGGTTTCAGTTCCAGCGAGCGTTTCAGATATTTCTCGCCTTTTTCGTACTTCTTCGCGTCGATGCAGGCCGCGCCCAGATTGTTGAGAATGTCGAAGGTGAGATCGACTTCGGTCGCGTTTTCCATCAGCTCGAGGGCTTTGTCGAAGTTCTTCAACTTGAAATACGCCATGCCGAGCTGGACTTTCACGCCTTCGAGGTCGGGGAGGATTTCGAGCGCGTTTTCATAATATTCCGCGGCCTCGCCGAATTCGCCAACGCCCAAGGCCTGCTCGGCGAGGATGACGTTGAAGGCGGCTTTCTTCAGCCAGCCGGCGTTGAACGGGCGCTCGCCTTCGCCGTTCCATGTCGGGTCCGCGAAGTTGCGGTTGAAGTCGAGCACCCATTGCGACTCCGCGGGCAGGGAGTAGCGCGGGATGTATTCCTGCGTGATCGGCGCGGGCGCCGCGCTTTCGCTGAGAATATCCATGTATTCGCGCACGACCACGTAAACCAGCGTGACGGCCAGAACGAGAATCGTCGAACCCATCAAGAAGCTGATGAACTGATGCCGGCGGATCTCGCGCTTGCGCTCCTCCACGATTTCGGAAGCGACCTGCGGCGTGTAATCGTCTTTCGAGGTTTGGTCCGTCGCGTAGATGTCTTGCAGATGCTGGCGTTTGTTCGAGTCCATGAGTTCTTCGTTCCCGTGTTTGGCGTGGAGCATCGAATTCTCCATAAAGACCCCTGAAAAGCAAGCCAAACCAGCGCCGGGATTAACCCGCCGCGCGCGCTCGGAGGGCGGAATTTTCCTAAGGTTTTTAGTCCAACCCGCGGAGTGGAGGTGGTATAAACCGACGTTTTGAAGCATTTGCAATCAACCGGGTTTTCAACCACTCGAAACCCCCAACGCGAGGATTAACCATGTCGAGCTCGATCGGAACGCTATACAAAGTATCAACCTTCGGCGAATCGCACGGAAAAGCGGTCGGCGCCATCGTGGATGGATGCCCCGCCAACCTCGCGCTGAGCGAGGCCGATATTCAGCCGCAACTGACGCGCCGTCGGCCGGGCCAGAGCGACATGACCACGCCCCGCGACGAGGCCGACAAGGTGATCATTCTATCCGGCGTCGAAAACGGAAAAACGATGGGAACGCCCATTGGACTGATGGTCAACAACAAGGACCAGCGGCCCGGCGACTACGGCGAAATGAGCAACGTGCCGCGCCCGTCGCACGCCGACTTCACCTATCAGATGAAATACGGCAACCGCGCCACGAGCGGCGGCGGTCGTTCCAGCGCCCGCGAGACCATCAGCCGCGTCGCCGCCGGCGCCATAGCCGAGAAATGGTTGTTCGAGAAGTTTGGAACCAAGATCATTTCGTGGGTCAGCTCCGTCGGCGAAATCGACGCCCGCGACATGAGCCTGGAAGGCCTCACCCGCGAGCAGATCGACGCCAACATCATCCGCTGTCCCGACGAAGCCGCGGCAGCGAAGATGATCGAGCTCGTCAAAGCGACGCGCGACCGCAAGGACTCCGTGGGCGGGATTTTGACCTGCGTCGCGGAAAACATACCCGTTGGACTGGGCGAGCCCGTGTTCGAGCGCATGGAAGCCAAGCTCGGGCAGGCGATGCTTTCGATTCCCGCGACGAAGGGCTTCGAGCTCGGTTCCGGATTCGCCGGCGCGCGCATGTTCGGTTCGCAACACAACGATCCGTTCGAGCTGAAGGCCGACGGCCGTCTGGGCACCTCCACCAATCATAGCGGCGGCGTGCAGGGCGGCATTTCCAACGGCGAGCCGCTCGTGTTCCGTATCGCGTTCAAGCCGCCGGCCACCATCGGCCTCGCGCAGGAAACCTCCACCTTCGACGGCGAGTCCACCGTGCTCGAAGCCAAAGGCCGCCACGACCCGTGCGTCGTGCCGCGCGCCGTGCCCATCGTCGAGACGATGGCCGCGCTGACGCTCATGGATTTCGCGCTGCGCCAGGCCTATCGAAACGCGTGAGCCGTGAAACGTGGCGCGTGATTTTGGCTCGGGCCTCATCAATCGTCACGCGGGGCGGTGGTTGTTTTTATGAGCGATGCTACGAATATCAGCGCGGCGCCAGGTCCTCGGTCGTTCCACGTGATGACCAAGCCGATCGGCCCGCTTTGCAACCTAGAATGCGCGTACTGCTTCTACCTCGAGAAGAAGCGTCTTTTTCCCGCGGGCGAAAACTACAGGATGAGCGACGAGGTGCTGGAGTCGTACGTCCGCGATTACGTCCGGAGCCAAAAAACGCCGGAGATCAGCTTCGCGTGGCAGGGCGGCGAGCCGACGCTGATGGGGCTCGATTTCTTTCGCAAGGTGGTCGCGCTGCAACGTCAACACGCCGGCGGCCGCGTGGTCCGCAACTCCTTTCAGACCAACGGAACGAATCTAGACGATAAATGGGGCGAGTTTTTCGCCCGCGAGAAGTTTCTGGTCGGCCTGAGCATCGACGGGCCGCGCCACGTTCACGATCGGTATCGCCGCGATAAAAGCGGCGCGGGTTCGTTCGACGACGTGTCGCGCGCGCTCGACTTGCTGAAGAAGTGGCGGGTGGAATTCAACACGCTGAGCTGCGTGACGCGCCAAAGCCCGGACGAGGCGGTCGAGATCTACGCGTATCTGAAATCGCGCGGCGTGACGTACATGCAGTTCATTCCGATCGTGGAGCGCGCCGGCGATCGCGCGGCCCACGCCGGCGGGCTCGACCTCGCCGCGCCGCCCGATCCGGAGGCGCCCGCCGCGCCGGGCGCGATGATGCCCTGGGCGGTTACGGCGGAAGGCTACGGCCGCTTCCTGATCCATGTTTTCGACGAGTGGATCAAGCGGGACGTCGGAACGGTTTTCGTGAACACCTTCGACGTCGCGCTGAGCGCGTGGTGCGGCTTGGAGCCGAACCTGTGCGTCTTCGCGAAGCGCTGCGGCAACGCGGTCGCGATGGAGCACGATGGCGGCGTCTATTCCTGCGACCACTACGTCTACCCCTCGTATTTCCTCGGAAACGTGAGGGAGAAGTCGCTGGAGGAGATGATTTATTCGAAGGAGCAGATCGCGTTCGGCAACGATAAATGGGACAACCTTCCGAAGTACTGCCGGGAATGCGAATTTCTGTTCGTCTGCAATGGCGAGTGCCCGAAGCACCGATTCATCAACGCGCCCGACGGCGAAGCGGGATTGAACTATTTGTGCGCGGGGTATAAAACGTTCTTCAAACATATCGACCCAATCGTGCGAGAAATGGCGAGGCTTGTCCAAAAAGGGCGGCCCGCGGCGGACATAATGAAGAAAGACGCCGCGTCCGAGGACGCGGGACGCAATGGTCCGTGCCCGTGTGGCAGCGGTAAAAAATTTAAGAAATGCTGTGGGAATTGACGTATGAGCGAGCGTGACAACAAGAAGCCTGAGAAAGCGAGCGAACCGATCCTGGTGAATGGCGAGGCCGTCGCGGCTGAGCTGGTCGATCAGGAGCTACAGATTCTGCGCGAGCGCTACGCCCGCGAGATGTCGCGCGCGGAGATGGAGGAGCAGCGCGACAAGATCGCCTCCGACGCCCGCGAGAACGCGGTTGAACGCATGTTGCTGACGCAAAAGGCGCGCGTGGAGATCGATTCGGTCCGCCCCGAGGAAATCGAGGCCCGCTTCACCGCGCTTAAAGAACAGCACGGCGGCGAAGAGCGGTTCAACGAACTGTTCGAGCTCGCGGCCGCGGACGTCGAGAAAATCAAAGCCGACATCGCGGACGGCGCGCGCCTGGAAAAATATTTCGACCAACTCTGCGCCGACGTGCCGCGACCGGTCGAGGCCGACGCGCGGGCCTATTACGCGGAACACGTCGAGGAATTCACGGATCCGGAAATGGTTCACGCCGCGCACATCGTCCAGCATCCGACGCCGGAGGCGCCGATGGAAAAGGTGTGCGCCGATTTGCTCAACGCGCGCGAGCGGCTGAAAAACGGCGAGTCGTTCGACGCGCTCGCCGAAGAGGTTTCGCACTGTTCCGACGGCGGGCATGACTTGGGTTATTTCGCCCGCGGCCAGATGGTTCCGGCGTTCGAAGAGGTCGCGTTCGCCACGAAGGCGGGGGACTACAGCGATGTTTTTCAAACCGAGTTCGGATACCATGTCCTGACGGTCATCGACCGCAAGGAAGAGGCGGTTCGTCCGTTCGAGGACGTGCGCTACGATATCGAAAGCATGCTCTACGACGAGCGCAAGAACGACGCGATCGGCGTGGTCGCGGACGAGGCGCGCGCCGCGGCGAACATCGAGAATCTGGAAATCGTGGAAGGTTGATCATGCTCGAAAGTGTTTCCATCCTAGGGTTTATTGGTCCGGGCGGCCCCGAGTTCATCGTGGTGATGCTGGTGCTGTTGGTGATGTTCGGCGCGAAGGACGCGCCGCGGATTTTCCGAAAGCTCAACGAGATGCTCAATTCGTTGCGCAGCACGGCCGACGGGTTCAAGCGCGAGATCATGTATGGCGATCTGGGCGCCACCGCGGACTCCGCGTCCACCTCCGACGACGACGACTACGGCTACGACGACGGTTATAGCGACGATTACGAAGACGACTACGACCCCGAGGATGAAACGGAGGAGCGCGACTATTCCGATGAAACGTTCCAGAGCCTTGAAGAGGACCTGGAACAGGCCGACGCGCCCGCCGCCGACGAAGAGCCGGCCGCGGAAGAGAACGATTCCGAAGAAGAGGACGACGATGCTCGAAAAGCTTAAGGGTTTTAAAGGTAAATTCCGCTACGACGACAGCGAGATGCCGTTCCTTGAGCACCTTGAGGAATTTCGTAAAACGGTCATTCGTTGTTTCATCGCGCTCGTCGCGGGCATGCTGCTCTGTCTTCCGTTCGCGGATCAGCTGATCGGCGTTTTGCGCGCCCCGGCCGAGCCCTACATCGAGAAGAGCGTGGAAGAGGTGTTGAGCGATACCGCGGTCCGTCTACGCATTCCCGAGGCGGCGCTTTCCGAGGCGGCGCTCCTCGTCGCCGACGACGGCACGAACCGCTATTACGACGTGAAGGCCGAGGCTTCGTTGCCCGAAAGCGCGGCGAAGAAAGCCAAGCGCGGCGTGATTCGCCTGCAGTTCTCCGAGCCCGCGGCCGCGATCAAGATGTGGCTGACCGTGAGCTTCTTCGGCGGCATCCTGTTGAGTCTGCCCTTTCTGGTGTTCTTCATCGGCCTGTTCGTGATGCCCGGCGTCCGCGACGTCGAGCGCAAGTTGATGACGCGGATCTCGTTCTTCTCCGGCGGCTTGTTCCTGACGGGCATCTTGATGGGCTACAAGGTGACGCTCCCGCTCGCGCTCGGGCTCATGCTTAAAATCGGCGGCCAGCTGGGTGGCGAGTCGATCTGGTTCTACAACAAATACATCGGCTTCGCGCTGCAGCTGTTGCTCGGGTTCGGCATCGCGTTCCAGCTGCCCGTCGTGATTCTGATTCTGGGCAAGATGGGCGTGGTCAACTCCACCCAGTTGCGCGAGAAGCGCCGCCACGTGATCATCGGCCTCCTGATTCTCGCCATGGTCCTCACGCCGCCCGACGTCATGACCCAGCTTCTCATGGCGGCCCCCTTGATTTTGCTCTACGAGTTCTGTATATGGTTCCTTCACTTTAGTGGCAACCGCGAGGCTCCATCCAAGAAGGACGAGGACGACGAGCCGGAACCGGAAGAAACGCCGGACGACGACGCGGGAGAGAACGCCGACGAAGCCGCGGCGGAAGCGGACGGCGAAGACAACGAAACCGAAGATTCAACCGAGGAAGAGAAATGAACGTATTGGGATTGATGGGGCTGCCGGGTCACACCGAGATTATTTTAATCGTGTTCGTGATCGTGCTGCTGTTCGGCGCGAAGAAGCTGCCGGAACTGTCGCGGTCGCTGGGCAAGAGCCTGGGCGAGTTTAAAAAAGGGCAGAAAGAGGGCGCGTCGCCGGACGAGGACGACGAGATCGAAAAGAAAGAGATCACCTCCGACGAACCGAAAGACTAGCCCGGTGTCCGCTGAATTGGCGCCCCTTGGAAGGATGATCGCATGAGCGAACGACAGCGCGACGAGCTTACGCCGGAAGAAGAACGCGAGAACACCAAGGCGGTCATCGCCCACGTGCTCCCCTTCGCCATGTGGTTGACCATGATGGTCTGGTTCGACGACCCGACCTGGAGCTACATGGCGCGATCGATCGGCGGGCTGATCCTGCTGATGATCTTCCGCCCGTGGCGGTGGTATCCGAAACTGAAGTTGAGCAGCATCCTCCCCGCGATCGGAGTGGGACTTTTCATCTGCGTGGTCTGGGTTGGTCTGGAGACGCCCTGGATGCTCGAGAACGCGCCCGCCGTGACGGAATGGTACGATCGGCTGTTCGTCGACATGATGAAGCCGTTTCAGACCCGCGAGCTCTTCGACATCGGAAACGGCGTCATGGCGCCCTACGAAGTCATCGAGGAAGGCGAGCACGCCGGCCTCCACGCGTACGATCCCAAGGCGTCCGGTTGGCTCATCTTCGCGGTCCACATGCTCGGCACCTCGGTGTTCATCGCGATCATCGAGGAGTTTTTCTACCGCGGCTTCCTCTACCGCTGGATGCAAGGCAGCCCGTTCTTCAAGCTCGACGCGGGCAAGCTCCACTGGCCGATGCTCCTGCTGATCTCGCTCTTCTTCAGCGTGTCCCATTTCGAGTGGGGCGCCGCGATCATCTGCGGCCTCTGCTACGGGTTGCTCTACATCAAAACCCGCGACATCTGGGCCGCGATCATCGCCCACGGAACCACCAATTTCGTGCTCGGATTGTACGTGATCAAATTCAACGCCTACCAGTTTTGGTAGCCCGCGGCCCTCGCTCCGCGAATCCCGCGTGTTTTCGGGAGAAAACGCTTGCGAAGGGTAAGGGGCTCAACTATCTTCCTCGTCCGATTTAGCGTGGAAAGGTGACTGAGTGGCTTAAGGTGCTGGACTGCTAATCCGGTGTACTTCTTTCGAGGTACCGAGGGTTCGAATCCCTCCCTTTCCGCCATACTATAAGACGACCAGAATTTCTGGTCGTCTTTTTTTTGCGGGTGGATGGAATTGAATCCGCGCGGAGGGCTTGGCGCGAGCTCGCGAGCGAGGCTGCTTTTTCCTTCTCGCCTGATTCAGACCATTCGGCAGGTGAAATCAAGCTCCGGGAGGTTGATCTGAAGGAGTTCGACTTCAACTTCGTCATCCAGCTCGACATCGGCCATGCGGCGCGTTTTCACGTCGATGGCGAGATCCGGAATCAGCACGGTGCCGCGGTCGTCCCGTTTATCGACGACCACCCCGCGATAGATG
>JARFRL010000116.1 GCA_029287275.1 Pontiella desulfatans | reverse complement strand
TAAATATCTAAATCAAATGCGCGCCGAAGGCGTGGAGCCCGAAAAGGTGGAGCCCGGCCATGCCCACTAACTCTCCAAGCGGGCGTTTGATTGGCTGGTGCCTGCGCAACCGGCTCATCGTCTTTCTTCTTTTGGCGATCGTCGTTTTGCAGGGCCTGCGGGTCGCGCCGTTCGACTGGAAGCTCGGCGCCTTGCCGCGCGATCCGGTGCCGGTGGACGCGATTCCGAACATCGGCGAGAACCAGCAGATCATCTTCACCGAATGGTCCGGCCACTCGCCGCGCGACGTCGAGGACCAGATCACCTATCCGCTCACCTCCGCCCTGCTCGGCATGCCCGGCGTTAAAACCGCGCGCGGTTATTCCATGTTCGGCTTCTCCTCGATCTACGTCATCTTCGACGACGACGTCGACTTCTACTGGTCGCGTTCCCGCGTGCTGGAAAAACTCGCGAGCCTGCCGAGCGGAACCCTGCCCGACGGCGTTGAACCAACGCTCGGTCCCGACGCGACCGCGCTCGGTCAGGTTTTCTGGTACACGCTCGAAGGCCGCGACCGCGAAGGAAACGTGACCGGCGGATGGGACCTCGCCGACCTGCGCTCCGTTCAGGATTGGCAAGTGCGCCAAGCGCTCGCCGCCGCGGGCGGCGTGGCCGAGGTCGCCTCCATCGGCGGCTTCGTGAAGGAATACCAGATCGACGTCGACCCCGACGCGTCGCGCGCCCACGGCGTCACCCTGCGCGACGTGTTCGGCGCCGCGCGCGATTCCAACATGGATGTGGGCGCGCGCACCGTGGAGATCAACCGCGTGGAATACGTCATCCGCGGGCTGGGTCAGATCAAATCGGTGGAGGACCTTGAAAACACCGTCGTGAAAGAAACGGACGGCGTTCCGATTCTCGTGAAGCACGTCGCGAAGGTCGCGCTCGGCCCCGCCACCCGCCGCGGCGCGCTCGACAAGGAGGGCGCGGAGGCGGTCGGCGGCGTGGTCGTCGCGCGCCACGGCGAGAACCCGCTGACCACGATCCAGAACGTGAAGGCGAAGATCGCCGAGATCGCGCCGGGGCTGCCGTCCAAAACGCTGGCCGACGGAACCCTGAGCCAGCTGACCATCGTTCCCTTTTACGACCGCTCCGGATTGATTCACGAAACCCTCGGCACCCTGAGCACCGCCCTGCTCCAGCAGATCCTCATCACCATGATCGTCGTGCTCTTGATGGTGCGTCATCTCGCGAGCTCGATCCTCATCTCCATCGTCATGCCGGTGTCGGTGTTGATGACGTTCATCGCGATGAAAGGCTTCGGCGTGGAAGCGAACATCGTCGCGCTATCCGGCATCGCGATCGCGATCGGCACGATGGTCGACATGGGCATCGTGCTTTGCGAGAACATCCATCGGCACCTCGAACAAAACGACTACAAGGACCGACTCAACACCGTGCTCGCCGCGTCGAGCGAGGTCGCGGGAGCGGTATTCACCGCCATCGCCACCACGGTCGTGGGCTTTCTTCCGGTCTTCGCGCTGCAGGCCGCGGAGGGCAAACTGTTCCGCCCGCTGGCCTACACCAAAACCTTCGCGCTGATCGCGTCCGTCCTCGTCGCGCTCACGCTGCTGCCCGTGCTCGCGGGGCTCTTCTTCCGGCCGGAGAAAAAAACGGCCGGCCGCGGCTCGTGGTGGATCGCCGGCGCGCTGGCGGTCGGGCTGGCGGCCTACTGGCGGCCGTTCGGGCTCGGCCAAAACCTCGCGCTCAACATCCTCTTCACC
>JARFRL010000079.1 GCA_029287275.1 Pontiella desulfatans | reverse complement strand
TGAATGAACGCCGCGTCGTCGATCGGAAAGGTCAGCGCCCGGTCATCGATCAGGATGAAGTCGTTGCCCGCGCCGTGCGCTTTGGTGAATGGAATTTTCATAGCGAGGGGAAGAATCTAACGCGAAACCGCCGCGCGCGGGAAACAAAAAGGGCCGCCGAATGGGCGACCCTTTCTGATTTCCAGTGAGTGGAAATTTAGCCAACGAGCGCGAGGAGCACACCGGCCGCGACCGCGGAACCGATGACGCCCGCGACGTTCGGGCCCATGGCGTGCATGAGCAGGAAGTTCTGCGGGTTGGCTTCCAGGCCGACCTTGTTGGAAACGCGGGCGGCCATCGGAACGGCCGAAACACCGGCGGAGCCGATCAACGGATTGATCTGGTCCTTGCTCATCTTGTTCATCAGCTTCGCCAGCAGGAGTCCCGCGGCGGTACCGATGACGAAGGCGCCGAGGCCGAGGGCCAGAATGCCGAGCGTCTGCACGTTCAGGAACTTGTCCGCGGCCAGCTTGGAGCCGACGGCCAGACCGAGCATGATGGTGACGATGTTGATGAGCGCGTTCTGCGCGGTGTCGGACAAACGATCCACGACGGTGGATTCCTTCATCAGGTTACCGAGCATGAGCATACCGATCAGCGGGGTGGCGGAAGGCAGCAGCAACAGACAAAGCACGAGCACCAGCAACGGGAAGACGATCTTCTCGGTTTTGGTGACGTGACGCAGCTGCTTCATGACGATGCCGCGTTCTTCCTTGGTCGTCAGCGCGCGCATGATCGGCGGCTGAATGATCGGAACCAGCGCCATGTAGGAGTACGCCGCGACGGCGATCGCCCCTAGCAAGTTCGGCGAGAGTCGCGAGGCCAGGAAGATGGCGGTTGGGCCATCCGCCCCTCCGATGATACCAATGGCGGCGGCGTCTTCGATCGAGAAGAGCCCCCCCATGGCCATCGCGCCGAGCAGGGCGATGAAGATACCGAACTGCGCGGCGGCGCCGAGCAGAGCGGTCTTTGGATTGGCCAGCAGCGGACCGAAGTCGGTCATCGCGCCCACGCCCATGAAGATGAGCAGCGGGAACACGCCCGACTCAACGCCCACGGTGTAGAAGTAATAGAGGAAGCCCGCGGGCTGACCCGGCATCGGTCCGGCGGAAATGCCCGCCATCGGGATGTTGGTCAGGATCGCGCCGAAACCGATCGGCAACAGCAGCAGCGGCTCGAAGCCCTTCTTGATGGCGAGGAAGATCAAGCCAAGACCCACGAGGATCATGGCGAACTGTCCCAAACCGGGCGGCAGGGACGCCGGAGGCACATAGCCCGCGGCTTCCGCTTCTTCCACCTGAAGGGTGAGCTGATCCAGCAACGCCTGCTCCACGCCGTGCGCCTTGTGGATCTGGTTCATCGCGCCGTGGAAATGACCCGCGGATGTTTCCGCTTCAACGGTTTTGATGAGCGCGGCCCGATAGGCGTCGGCTTTTTCTTCCTTGGTCTGCGGATTGAAGAAGCGGTAGATGCCGGTTTCCCGACCCAGCTTCTGGAAGCCTTTGGCGATGGAAATATGACTTTCGGCCTTCGCGCCTTTTTCCGCGGGGCAACAGGCGTCTTCGGCCTGAACCCGGGCGGCGCCACCAAAGATGGCGGCGGCGAGAAGTCCCATGGTTATGAATTTCTTCATTGTGTAAATTCTCCGTGCGCTGTCGCGCTCTTAGTTGATGGATGCCATGGCTTCGCCGGCGACGACCTGCGCGCCCGCTTCCGCCGCGATGGAGGAAATGGTTCCGCCCGCGGCGGCCTTCACTTCGACTTCCATCTTCATGGCTTCAACGATGAAGAGCACGTCGCCTTCGTTCACGTGGTCGCCCACGCTGACGAGCGCCTTGATGACCTTGGCGTTCATCGGAGCGACGACTTCGACGGAATCCGCGGACTCGTGCGCGACCGTGCCGGTGCCGGAGGTTTCAACGCCGTCTTCAACGCCGATGTCGTAGGCTTTGCCGTTGACGGTGGCTTTGTCGCCTTTGACTTCGATCGCGAACTTCTTGCCGTTGACGGAGACGGTGTAACCGCCGTCGCCGCCCGCGGAACCCGCGGCCGCGGCCGGAGCGGCCGGAGTCAGCGCGCCTTTACGGACGCCGTTGACTTCCATCTTGCCGAGCAGGAAGTCGATACCCTTCTGCTTGCAGGCGCCGGCGATGAAGATGTTCTCGTCGGTTTCCTCGAGGTTGTTTTCCTTGAGCATGGCTTTCGCGGGCTCAACCCCCTTCTTGGGATCGGCGTCGTTCAGATCGACCGGGTTCGCGGTGGTGGGCTCGAGCTCGAGCTTTTCCGCCGCGATCTTGACGATTTCGGGATCGGGCGCGACCGGCGTCTTGCCGAAGTAGCCCAGCACCATCTTGCCGTATCCTTCGGCGATCTTTTCCCACGGTCCGAAGATGACGTTGTTGAACGCCTGCTGGAAGTAGAACTGGGAGACCGGCGTGACGGAGGTGCCGAATCCGCCGCGGCGGACGACTTCGCCCATGGCGTGGATGCAGTCTTCGTATTTGTCCATCATGTTGTTGTCGCGCATCATCTGCGTGTTCGCGGTGAGCGCGCCGCCCGGCATCGGGGACCACGGAATCATGGGCTCGACGGCCTTGGCTTCCGGCGGAAGCATGTAGTCGGCCATGCATTCTTTGAAGACGGACTCGGCGTGCATCATCTTGTCGATGTCGATGTCGAGGTCGTAGTCTTCGCCGCGGAGGGCGTGCCACAGGGTCGCGACGTCGGGCTGGCAGGTGCCGCCGGAGGCCGGAGCCATGGAGCAGTCGACCTGATCGGCGCCGGCTTTGATGGCCGCGATGTAACCGACGGTGCCAACGCCCGCGGTTTCATGGGAGTGGAAAACGATCTTGCAGTCGGACGGCAGAAGCTTGCGGGCCATCGCGATGGTTTCGTAGACCTTCTTCGGCGCGGAGGTGCCGGACGCATCTTTGAAGCAGACGCTGGTGAACGGGATGCCCGCGTCGAGAATGTCCTGCAGGGTTTTCTGGTAGAACTCGACGGTGTGCGCGCCTTCGCAGCCGGGAGGCAGTTCCATCATGGTAACGCAGACTTCGTGGTTGAGGCCGTGGTTGGTGATGGATTTACCGGAGTCGATCAGGTTGTTGACGTCGTTGAGGGCGTCGAAGTTGCGGATCGTGGTGATGCCGTGCTTCTTGAACATTTTCGCGTGCAGATCGATCATGTCGCGGCCTTGGGAATCGAGGCCGACCACGTTGATGCCGCGGGCGAGGGTCTGCAGGTCGGCGTCGGGACCGGCCGCGGCGCGGAACTTGTCCATCATGTCGAAAGCGGACTCGTTGCAGTAGAAGAAGGGAGCCTGGAAGCGAGCGCCGCCGCCGGCTTCGAAGTGAGTCTGACCCGCTTCCACGCAGGCTTTGACGGCCGGCAGGAAGTCTTCGGTGAGGACGCGCGCGCCGTAGACGGACTGGAAACCGTCGCGGAACGCGGTGTTCATGATATGGATGGTTTTCTTTGCCACGATAATTCTCCTGGTTGTTTTAAATAAAAGGGGTTAGCCGCGCTTGGCGCGAATGGCCGCGAGGGCGACGGCGATCTCCGCGGACGGATCGGCCGCCGCGGGGGCTTTCTTGGCCGCAGGGGCTTCCTCCGGGAAGAGGTGCGCGAATTTTTTGAAGAATCCCGCCGAGCTGTTCATCGCGACGATGAGTAGGACGAGGAAAGCGAATACGGTGGCCATGCCGATCACCATCAGGGTTGCGCCTTGCATCAGAAGTTCCATCTTTTCCATCTCCTTGATTTTGGTAAAATGAGCGGCATGTATACGGAATTTGTTTTAGCATGCCTAGTGAAAAACAGGCTTTTTATTAGTGTTTCCCCTAATAAAACCCAATCTAAATAAAGGATTAACACCGAATGACTTTCTCCATCGAGTGGCATGACAGGCTAGGTTCCACGAACGCTTACATGAAGGACCGTTTTCTTCAGGATTCGACTTTGGGCAACGGGACTGTTTTCGCGACGCGCGAGCAGACGGCCGGAAGAGGACGGTCCGACCGGAAGTGGCTTACCGCGCCAGACACCAATCTCTGCTTCTCGCTTTTCGTTGAAACCGACGTTCCGCTGATCGAAATCCCCTCGCTCACCATGGCCGCGGCGCTGGCGGTGACGGACTTCCTGAACGGTCAAAACATCGCCGCCGCGCCCAAGTGGCCGAACGACGCGCTCGTCGGGGACAAAAAGATCTGCGGCGTGCTCTCCGAGCGCGTCGAGCGCGCCGCCGGGGCCGGGATCATCGTGGGGATCGGGCTCAACGTGAACATGTCGTCGGAAGAAGCCGCGGCGATCGACCGCCCCGCCACCTCGATGTTGATCGAAAGCGGAACGGCGCGGCCGCTTTCCGCGACGCTGGACGCGCTGCTCCCCCATCTCGCCCACTGGATCGAGGCGTGGCGCGCGGACGGATTCCGCGGCATCCGCGCCGTCTGGACGGAAAAAGCCGGACCGCTTGGCAAACCGATCAGCGTGCGTGACGGCGACCGCAAGAAGAACGGAACGCTCGCGGGATTCGGCGACCACGGCGAACTATTGCTCCAAACCGCCACCGGCCTCGAAACGATTTGGTCGGGAGACGTTTCATGATGATCTCTCACAAAGACACAAAGCCACAAAGAGACAAAAACCAGAACCCCCCGGAAGCTTCGTGGCTCCGAGCCTCCGTGAGAGTCTCAATCCTGTTCCTTGGTTTATTTATATTCAGTGGCTGCGCGACGAGCCGCCGCTATCGGGTTCCGAAAAACCAGAAACCGGAAATCGTGATGATGGAGACGACGGGCTATTGCAAGTGCGGCGAATGCTGTGGTTGGAAGCGAAACTGGAAGTTCCAACCCGTCGTCGCGTACGGCCCGAACAAGGGCGACCCCAAAGCCGTGGGCATCACCGCGGCCGGCACCGAGGCGGACTGGGGCACGATCGCGGCGGACACGCGCTACTATCCCTTCGGCACCATCATGCACATCCCGGACTACGGCTGGGGCCGCGTGGAGGACATCGGCGGCGCGATCAAAGGCATGCACATCGACCTCTACTTCCCCTCTCATCGCAAGGCGCTCGAATGGGGCCGCGAGCAAAAGAAGGTCAAGATCTGGAAACCGCGCCCGCGCTAAGCGCGCGAGGAAACCGTCAGCGCGAGGCCGGAATGCTCGCGGTCGAGATGGTCGAGGAACGCGTAAACAAAGAGCGAAACGCCGACCATTTCGAGGATTTCCTCCAGGCCGTTCATGACGTTGTACACCGCGTCGAATCCATGGGAGTCGTACCACGCGCTCTGCAACATTTCCATGCCGATGCCGCCCGAGACGAAAACGATGGCCGCGCGCGCGACTTGTTTTTTCGTGACCGCGGGCAAGCGGAAAAAGAAGCGCGCGCCCACGGCGAGAATGACGATCAGCGCGGCGCCGTATGGAATCACCCAAGCGAACCGGAACGCGCCGCTCGTTTCGAAGCGCTCATGCAAATGATCGCTGATGTATTCATGAATCATGATCGTCTCGTCGATCCCCACCCAAACGAAGGCCGCGAACAGGAAGAACCAAAAGGAAAACTTGCCGCCGCGGAGCCGCTCGGCCAGACCAATCACGAAACAAAGCAGCCCCGCCGCGATCAACTGACAGGACGAAAAGAGCGTCGGCAGATTCATCTCTTTCGTGATGTCGAAGTACACGATGGAATAGTCGCGCCCCGCGAGGATCACAGGAAGCAGACTCACGACGTGCAACACGACCAGCACGCCGACGCAGCCGAGCAGAAACCAAAGCGCCACGCGGGGCTTCACATTCAGCTGGATCGAATCACGCATTCGCCACGCCTTTCGTCAAGTCGTCGCCCGCGATCCGGGCCAGACAATAGTTCCACGCGTGCAGAAACAAGAAGACGATCGCCCACAGCTTGGCAAGGTCTTCCAACGCCAGGCGCCCCTTCATCTCTTTCGGGAAAAACGCGTCGATCACGACCATAACGAAAAAGAGCCCGCCCGCCGCGACGAGCCATCCCTTCACCCGCCAAGGCCAGTGGTGAACGCGCCCCAAGAAAAACAGCATCGCCACCTCGAGAACGCCCAGCCCCAAGAGCAAAAAGGCGTCCTCGATCCCGATCGTATAGCCCACCAGCTCGTGGATCCGCAGCCGGTCGTCCGCGGCGAGATAGACGAAGAAGAACACCTGCGCGACTTGAAAACATAGATCGCGCGGCGTTCGCTTCCCGGAAGGCGCCGCGACGCTGACGGCGTACAACAGCGCCGTTCCCGCGAGCAGCGTGACGCAGAGCGAGGTGTTGAGCCCGTACAGCGCTTTGGCGGGCAACGGATAATCTTGGCCCGCGACAATGTCGGAAAAAAAGCCGCGCGCGACGTCGCGGCCCTTGAACACGTCGATCGCGATCATTCCGACCGAATAGACCGACAACGCCGCGAACAAAAGAATCAGTATGACTTTTTTCATAAACTCGTTTCCATCCGAGACGCCCACCCCGCGTCAATAATCACTAAACAGGACAAAATAGGTATTGCGATGTTTATTCAAGTCTATGCGTGAAGAAAGTGGTGTTTTTTCGCGGATTTTCGGCGGGGCTGGCCTATAGTAACCCGCTTTTCGAGGAAAATCTCATGGGAACACCACGTCTGGTCAGAGTTAACGAATTACTAAAGCGCGAGATCGCCGAGGACCTGTACCGCAATTTCGCGGGATCGGACTTCGACGCCGCGGCCATCACGGTCACCCGCGTCGAGTGCGCGGCGGACCTGCGCGACGCGAACGTCTTCGTCTCGATCTTCGGGCACGAGGATCGCCGCGACGGCATGATTTCATACCTGAACCGCCATCGGCAGGAGATCGTCCGCCTGATGATCAAACGCGTGAAACTCAAATACACGCCGCGGCTGCACTTCATTCTCGACGAGTCGCTCGAGGGCGGCGACCACATTCTCTCCATGCTCGCCGAGATGGAGCGCGAGAATCCCGAGGTATTCAAGGACGACGAAAAGACCGATGAGAAATCGTAGACGCCGCGCGCCCGACCCCTACGACGGCCTCCTGCTCGTCGACAAACCGACCGACTGGACCTCGCACGACGTGGTCGCGAAGGTCCGCAATCATTTCAAGCTGAGCAAGTGCGGCCACGGCGGCACGCTCGATCCGCTCGCGACGGGCCTGCTCGTGCTGCTGATCGGAAAAGGAACCAAGCTTTCCGACCGCGTCATGAATGGCGACAAGGTCTACGAAGGCGTCATTCATCTTGGCGTCACCACCAACTCGCAAGACGCCGACGGCGAGATTCTGGAAGAGAAGGACGCCGCCCACATCACCCGCGAAAAGGTCGAAGAGGTGATCGCCAAAAACTTCATGGGTCCGATCGAGCAGATCCCGCCCATGGTCTCCGCGATCAAGAAGGACGGCGTTCCGCTTTATAAAATGGCGCGCAAGGGCCTGGAGATCGAACGCGAGCCGCGGAAAATCGAGGTGTTCGAGTTCGAGGTCACCGCGTTCGAGAACCCGCTCGTTCACTTCCGCGTCAAAAGCACCAAAGGCACCTACGTCCGCACCCTCGCCCACGACATCGGCAACGAGCTCGGCGTGGGCGGCAGCCTCGACGCGCTGCGCCGGACCCAGTCCGGCCCCCTGTCGATTGACAAAGCCTATACGATGGAAGAAATTCTGGCTTGCGACAAAGAGACGATCTCGGAAAAGATCCTTCATTTGGCCGACCTGATTAAAGAATAGGAATGACGACTGATTCGCGCCGCCGGTTTCGCGCCCCGACAAACAACACGTTTCACGAATCGACCGTACCGACATCATGAAAATAATTCACGCGTTGGAAGAGTTTCATGAAAGCGAAACGCCCGTCGTTCTCGCGGCGGGCTGCTTCGACGGCCTGCATATCGGCCACGCGGCGGTCATCAACAAGGCGATCGAGCATGCCCGCGCCATCGGGGGCGAGGCGTGGGTCTTCACGTTCGACCCCCACCCCGCGAAAGTGCTCATGCCCGACCGCGCCCCGCCGCTCATCTTCACCACCGACCAGCAAACCCTGCATCTGCAGGAAATGGGCGTCGACGGCTGCGTCTTGCAGCCCTTCACCGTCGAGTTCATGAAGCAGGAACCGGTCGCCTTTTTCGAAAACCTGAGAACATGCATTCCCGACCTCGCCGGAATTTCCGTCGGCGAAGACTGGTCGTTCGGCCGAAACCGCGCCGGCAACGCCGAATTGCTCACGGAACTCTGCGCCAAGCGCGATATGTGGTTCTCCGCGCACCCGGCGGTCTGCTGGAAAGACGAACGCGTTTCCAGCACCCGCGTTCGCCAGGCCCTTAAACTGGGCGACATGCCCGCCGCGACCGCCATGCTCGGCCGCCCCGTCAGCACCATCGGCATCGTCGAGCATGGCGAGAAGATCGGCCGCAAGCTCGGCTATCCCACCGCGAACATCGCGCCCGAAAACGATCTCCTACCACCCCGCGGCATCTACGCCGCCAAACTCCGCGTTGGAAACGGCCTCCACAACGCCGCCGCCTACATCGGCCACCGCGGCACCTTCCACGAAAACCAACCGCAGGTCCTCGAGGTTCATCTGATCGATGAAACCAACGTCGATCTCTACGGCCACCACGTCGAAGTCAGCTACATCCAATACATCCGCGGCGACGAGGTGTTCGAGAACGCCGACCAGCTCAAAGCTCGGATCGAAGCCGACATCGCGGCCATCCGCGCCGTGCTCGCCTAACGGCCCGCGGCGGGAGCGGTAGTCATAGGCGAAGGTGTGTCGAACGAAGCGGGAAGCATCATATACGACCTCGGCCTTCGTTAGCCGGCGCGGCGATATAGTATCCGTGCCGTCCCGCGTTGATCGGCGGCCGCTTTCCTGGCCTTCCCGATCATTTCGGTTTTATTCATGAACCGCGCGGGGTAGGATCGGCGCATGAATCCACGTTCCTTTTCCAATCTCCCGTTATCCGCCGAGCAGCTTTCCAATCTCGATAGCCTGGGCTATCACAACATGACGCCGGTTCAGGCGGCGGCGCTGCCGGGGGCGCTGGCGGGCGAGGACCTGATTATCCAGGCGCGGACCGGGAGCGGCAAAACGGCCGTTTTCGCCTTGGCGCTGCTGGCGCGGCTGGATCTGAGCTCGTCGTCCACGCAAGTGCTGGTGTTGTGCCCGACGCGCGAACTGAGCATTCAGGTCTCCAGCGAGCTGCGGCGGATCGCGCGGCACCGGCAGAACGTCACGCTCGCCACGCTGTATGGCGGGCAGGCGAGTAGTCTGCAGAAGCAGGCGCTCAAAAAAGGGGCGCGGATCGTGGTGGGCACGCCGGGTCGGGTCGCGGATTTGGTTGAACGCGGATCGCTGGTGTTGCGGGATCTCTCGATGCTGGTGCTGGATGAGGCGGACCGGATGCTGGACATGGGGTTCATTAAAGAGCTGAAGCAGATTACGCGCGTGCTGCCTCGGAAGCGGCAGACTCTCCTTTTTTCCGCGACGTTTCCCGAAAACATTGAAGCGCTGAGCGGCCATTTGCAGCGCGATCCCCAGCGGATCACGGTGGAGGAGCCGAACGCCGCGGCCGACATTGAACAACACCTGTTTCGTTGCGCGCCGGAGGACAAGCTCGAGGGGCTGAAAACCCTGTTGCTTGCAACCCAGCCGACCGCCGCGGTGATTTTCTGCAATTTCAAACAAAGCACCTACGACGTCCGCGCGCGTCTGCGGGATCTGGGAATCAGCGCGGCGGCCCTCAACGGCGATCTGGAGCAGCGCGTTCGGGAGGATATTCTGATCCGGTTCAAGCATCAGAGCTGTTCGGTGCTGATCGCGACGGACGTGGCGGCGCGAGGACTGGACATCAAGGACTTGCCGGTGGTGATCAACTATGAACTTCCGTCCAGCCCCGAAGTCTACACGCATCGGATCGGGCGAACCGGGCGGGCTGGAAAGCGCGGCGTCGCCCTGAGTCTATGCGGTGAGCGCGAGCAAGGGAAGCTCGCCCAAATCAACGCGTATCAGAAGTCGTCTCTTAAAGTCGAATCGCTCGAGAGCCTTCGTCCAACCGCGAAAAGCATTCCGCGCGCCTCGCACGTCACCCTATCCATTTCCGGCGGACGCAAAGCGAAAATACGGGCGGGCGACATTCTGGGCGCGCTGACTTCGGAGGGCGGGATCGCGGGATCGGAGGTTGGAAAAATCGACGTCATGGATTTCACGGCCTATGTGGCCGTGGTCCGATCCGCCGCGAACCGGGCGGAGAAAAAGCTCAGCGAATCGAAGATCAAAGGACGGCGCTACAAAATCAACAAGCTCTAATCCGGAGCGATTGATCATCGTAGACGCAACAGAACCCGGCAGGAATCTAATTGGAGCAGGTCGCTCCAACATCCTACTCGCTCGCGGTCGTGACGGGGTTGAAGACGACGCGGAAGCCGGTGTGGTTGAGGCTGGTGTCGATGCTGGTTTTCATGCGCGCGGCGGGCCGGTAGCCGGAGCAGTAGGCGTCGTTGCAGAGAAAAGAGCCGCCGCGCGTGACTTTTTTGGGCAGATGCGGTTCGTCGGGATCGTAGCTGATCAGCGGCCCGCGCGGATTTTCCGCGACGCCTTTTCCGGCGCGCATGCGGTAGGCGTCGATGTGATACCAGTCCGCGGTCCATTCCCAGACGTTGCCGGCCATGTCGTACAGACCATAGTCGTTGGGCGCGAACGCGGTTACGGGCGACGTGGCGTAGTAGCCGTCCTTTTTATAGTTCCGGTTCGGGAAAACGCCTTCCCAGACGTTGATTTTCACACGGCCTTTATCGACGGGCTCATCGCCCCAGATAAACAGGCGTTGCTCATGCCCTCCCCGCGCGGCGAATTCCCACTGCGCCTCGGTCGGCAGGCTCATCTTTTTCCAGCGCGCGTAGGCTTCGGCGTCGTACCACGAAACATGCACCACGGGATGATCCATGATTTCGTCGATGCCGCTGCCCGGCCCTTTCGGATGGTTCCAGCTCGCGCCCGCCTTCCACGCCCACCAGATCAGCGGATTGTTCAGATCCACCGGATAGCGCGGCGGCGTGAACACCATCGAGGCGGGCACCAAGGCCGACGCCGGCGGCGGCTGGGATCCCGGCGGCATCCCTTTCATCAGTTCTTCAATCGTGGGCGTTTTTTCCGCGGTGGTGACGTAGCCGGTGGCCTCCACGAATTCCTTGAATTCGGCGTTGGTGACGGGCGTGCGTTTGATCCAGAAGCCGTCGAGTCTGACTTCGTGCAGAGGCAGTTCGTCGGGTCGGCCGAAATCGCCGTCCCAACCCATCGTGAATTCCCCGCCGGGAATCCAGACCATCCCTTCGGGGGCCGAAACCGTCGTCCCGAAACGCGAGGGAAGCGCGCCGCAGCAACTCTTGTTGGTTTCTTGCGCCAGAATCGGCGCGGCCGCGGTGAGTAGAATCGCGCATATCGTTTGTTTCATATAATAAGCCTCGAAAAAGTGGAGCGGGTCAAACCGGACCCATCGCCTTATTGAGACACAATACCAACAACCGCGTTCATCCTGAACCAAAAAAGGCCGCCCTGTTTGGGGCGGCCTTTCAACGTCGATTCAAACGAATGGAACGTTAGACGTGCGAGATGGCGTCCACGGGGCAGCCTTCCTCGGCTTCGAGCGCGGAGGCTTGCAGCGCCTCGGACACGTCGTCGACTTTTACGGTGGAATGATCGTCCACTTCGAAAACTTCGGGGCAGGTTTCCTCGCACGCGCCGCAGGCGATGCAGGTATCGGCGTCTACTTTGAATTTCATGATTTCGTCCTTTGGTTGTTAAATGATCGGGAAAGCTTAAACAAAACCGCGGCCGCGTCAAAAACGAACCGCCGAATCCGCTTGTTTAGACTCAGTATGTTTTCCCCTTGAACCGATAGCGCAGAGCCGGCCGGATCCACGGCCATAGCCGAGTGGCGGCCCGCGATTCCAGCGCGGTTTGCTTCGCGTCGGGCAGCTCGGGGAAGAAGTCGAGGTCGGTCGCGGCTTCGATTTCATCGACGCTGACGAGCCGCGTTTTGATCCGCGCGTAGGGCGGGCAGTCGCTCTCGACGAGGAACGCGAGGACGCGCGTCGCGCCGTCGTGCTCGTCGACGAGGATCTTGTAATACGCGGTTGGAATGGCGACGCCGGACTCGAGCCGTCCGGACTCCGCGTCGAAGACGGGCCCGGTGATCACCCAAACCTCGGAAAAATAGCGTCCGTAGCGACGCGCGACGCGCTGTTCGAGGTCTTTCCAGAGGTGCTGATTGACGCGCGGCGTTTGAGGAATGATGTTGCTCATGAGGAAGGTTTCGAGCTGCGCCTCGCGGCCGTAGCGGGTGGCGACGCCGTAGTTGGGGGCCATGTGCCCGCGGTCGAAACCGGAGTGGGTGTAGTCGTCGTGGCGAACGCGCGTCTTGGTTCGCTCGTCGACCTTGAAGCGCGACGGACGCTTGCCGGACGTCAGCTTCGGCACGTCGAAGATGCGATACGCGGCCCAGAGCGGGGTTCTCCGTCCCTCGTCGTAGCCCACGACGTAGCCGCGGTTCTCGAGGGCTTTGGCCCGCCCGAAAATTTTCGCGCCCTGCGAGGGATAGCCGCCATAGGCGTGGTCGCCGCGGTAGTCGCCCTCGATCGGCGCGCTGGCGTCGCGGCCGATCAGCGCGAGCTCGTCCCAACCCGTCACCAGCGCGTAGCCCCCCTTCCGGAGAACGGAGTCGAGCTTGGGCGATTGCTCGTAGACGTGATAGCGGACGGACCAGGGCAGGAAATAGTAAACGATCGAGATCAACAGATAGAGCGCGCACAGCGTCAGCAGCGTCTTCGACCGCCGCGATCGGAAAAATAG
>JARFRL010000049.1 GCA_029287275.1 Pontiella desulfatans | reverse complement strand
GAAAAGTCCACCTGGCCCGCGGGACAAAAGCGCCGAATGTCCGCGAGGTCATCGCCCATCGTGATTAAATATTTCTCCGTGGACCCATCCGGCAGAACCTGTGGTTTGCCCGCGTTCGCGCTGAGGGCGTTGCACAGACATTTCCGCCCAACCGTATCCTCTTCTTTGCCGCCTTTGGCGACATAGGCCGCCACCGGCTCGGCGGGACAGCGATAACCGATCTTTCCATCGGCCCGGCGGTATGGTTGCCGAAGCGAGCCCAAATCACAGATCCGGCGACGCTTTTCATAGATCTCCGGATCGGAAAGACTGCCTTTCAGATCCGCGACTTTGAACGGGAAACCGGTGGGCGAGGCGAGGGGGTCGGTATAAACCCGCGCCTTGCCCGCGAGCGCTTGCTTGACCAGCTCGCGGCGCACCTCGGGAACCAGTCCGGATTCCTCGCATAGCGCGAAGGCCGTTCCAGCCTGCACGCCGGCGGCGCCTTGCGCCAAAGCCTGTTCCATGCCCTCGGGCGTGCCGTACGCCCCGGCGAGCCAGAAGGGCACGCCCATTTCGCGTATCACGGAAAGCCGCGCGTCGTCGCGCGCGCCATAAACGGGCTCGCCATCCGCGTTGAACGTCGCCTTGCCCCGCGGCGGGGCGTTGTGTCCTCCCGCGAGATTCCCCTCGATGATCAAGCCATCAATCGGGCCGCGGGCCTTCTTCATCAATATGGAGGCGAGCGCGTCGGATGAAACGATCGGAAGAAAATCCGGTAGCGTAATGGAAGGAAGCGCGACGCCGGGCTCGTGAAAATCGGACGGATTAAACACCATGTTGAAGACCTCGGCCTTCCCGTCGAGACCCGCGATCGTCACGGGATACTCGGCCGGTTGGTGCTCCGACAGCGCGGCGAGCGCCGTCGGCACCGCCAACGGAATTCCCGCGCCCATGATCACGACCGCGACACCGGCCAGCAACGCGCCGTAGATCGAGGCCAAATGGGGAAGCTGAAGCTTTTCAAGATAGTTGATGCCGACGGGGTTTTCGTGGCCCTCGCGCGCCAGAAACACTTCAACGAAGTTGCTCACGACGCAGAGTTCCAAGGCCTCGCGGCGCCCCTCGAGATCTTCCATTATATGCCTTCGATACGGCTCCGTGGCCGATTTGCCGCCGGGAATATAAAATGAATCAATCACCCGTTGCGCCATGCGCGGAAAAGGGAAACGCTCTAGCGCGCGCTGAATGTGCCCGCCCTCGTCCCCGTCTTGCAAACGCCGGGCGATCACGCCGGAAAGCGCGGTGCCCGACACCACGCCAAGCTGGCCGACTTCTGAAACCGCGCGCGCGAGGCGCCAGTTGGAAACGCTCGCTCCCATGCCGCCCTGAATGATTTGTGGTGGTGTTATTCGCATAGGGGACAACTATGAACAGATTAGCGCGAATTGCCATGACAATCGCAATAAATAGCGAGGGGGATCGGAACGAATCAACTCGTCAGCCAAGGGCGGAGGAGGGTACGGTAATCGCACCCTGAGAGGAGACGCATGAGCCGCGCCAAAGAAATCCGAAGAGCAATACGCCGTCCAATGGAAACCTTTTTCTTCCGCGTGGGCGCGGCTCTCATCCCCCTATTGCCCCGTCCTGTTTTGACGGCGTTCACGGCCATCGCCGGACCGGTGACCTACCACGTCGCCAAACGCGAGCGCGTCGTTGGAATGGCCAATCTGGATGTCGTCTTCGGCGACACCAAGACGCGCGCGGAGAAGAGAACGATTCTCAAAAAATCCTTCACCAGCTTCTCGCGGACCATGGCGGATATCTTCTGGTTTTCCAGAAACACGGAGAAGCGCGTCAAAAAAAACCAGCGCTTCGTTCCGAACTCCGGACCCTATTTCGAGGAAAAGGCGCATGTCATCATTACCGCGCACGCGGGCAACTGGGAACTTATCGGACTCGAAAGCGGATTGCGCGGCGTCAACGTCGCCAGCGTCGCGGCCATCACGAAAAACAACGCGGTCGACCAGCTGCTCAACCAGCTGCGCGAGCGAACCGGCCAAAGCATCATCCCCCGCGAAGGCGCCATGCGCACCCTCGTCAGCCGTTTCAGGAACAACGGGAAAGCCGCCTTCGTGCTGGACCAGAACACCTCGGAGGAGCAAGGCGGAATCTGGGTTGACTTCCTCGGCATGCCCACGCCGGTCTCCTCGGCTCCGGCGCATCTCGCGTACCGCACCGGCACCGACATCATCTTCGCGTTCAGCCAGCCCGTCGGCGGAGGCCGCTACGAAGCCCACACCGGCCAAGTCATCACGCCACCGAAATACGACAAAACGCGGGACCCGGAACCGATCGTGCGCGAGCTCACCCAACAGATCGTCGATGTCGTCAGCCACTGGATCCGCGCCCATCCCGAATCGTGGCTGTGGTCCTACAAGCACTGGCGGCACGTCGCGCCGGGAACCGATCCCGCCCTCTACCCCGCGTACGACTGACGCGGCGTCCCGATCATTGGAAAACAAAAGGACTTGCCCGCCGCGCCCTTAGTCATTACCTTCTTGCCTCTTCACGAAACGAGTGAATCCGGAGGGGTGGCTGAGTGGTTGAAGGCGCGCGATTCGAAATCGTGTGGGCCGAAAGGTCTCGGGGGTTCGAATCCCCCCTCCTCCGCCATCTTTCGCTCGCGGCCCCATCTTCCCGCGTCTCGCGCCTTTTCGTAGCCCTTACTCCCTGTTAGCCTCTGATCCGACTTTTGACCTTCGACTTTCAGACCTTGGACGAAAAGGAGCTTTATGAAACCGACACTTGTGATCATGGCCGCGGGAATGGGCAGTCGTTATGGCGGACTTAAACAACTCGACCCGGTGGGACCAAACGGCGAAACCTTGTTGGAGTATTCCATCCACGACGCGATCGCCGCGGGCTTCGGCAA
>JARFRL010000032.1 GCA_029287275.1 Pontiella desulfatans | reverse complement strand
CATGCCGACGATGGCCTTCGCGAAAACCTTTAAGCAGCAGGGCTCGGGCGTCGTGATCAACTTCTCATCCATGTCCGCGCCGCAAGCGCTGACGCGCGTTCTGGGCTACTCGAACGCGAAGGCGGGCATCGACAACTTCACCCGTTGGATGGCCACCGAAATGGCGTTGAAATACGGCGACAAGATTCGCGTCAACGCGATCGCGCCCGGATTTTTCATCAGCAACCAGAACCGCGCGCTTTTAACCAACGAAGACGGTTCCTATACCGAGCGCGGTCAGCAGGTGATCACCAAAACGCCGTTCCGTCGTTTCGGCGAGCAGGAGGAAGTGTATGGAACGATTCACTATCTGATTTCCAACGCGGCCTCGTTCGTGAGCGGCGTCGTCGTTCCGGTCGATGGGGCGTTCTCCGCTTATTGCGGCGTGTGAGCGCGGTTGGACGCGGACATGAAAAAAGCGGCCAAGCGGCCGCTTTTTTCGTGTCGATTCGCGAGCCGACTTAGCCGGCGGAAATCGCGTCGACCGGGCATGAATCCGAGCACGCGCCACAATCGGTGCAGGTGTCCGCGGCGATCACGAACTGATCGTCGCCCTGACTGATCGCTTCCACCGGGCAGGTGGATTCGCACGCGCCGCAGGAAATGCATTCGCTGGAAATTACGTAGGCCATGGTTACTCCTTGTTGGTTAGTTGATATTTTTTTGCGTAAATGAGAGCAATATACCAGTAAAAATCTTGATTACATCAACATTTATGAGTCATAAACGTGTTTATATCTAGATTCAATTTCAAAAAGGAACTGGCGCGAAAATGAGTATCGATGAACAGGATTTACCAGAGGAAGTCAGGCGATCGGTTGAGGAAGCGTGGCCGCTTTTCGTGGATTTCCTAAAGAAAAAGGACGCGCGAGTCACTCAGGCGCGCAAGATTGTTCTGACGCAGGTGTTTTCGCGGCATGACCATTTTTGCGCCGATGATTTAGCCGCGGAGCTTTCCAGCGGCATGAATCACGTTAGCCGCGGAACGGTTTATCGCACGCTCGCTTTAATGGAAGAGGCGGGCTTGGTGCGGGTTATTCGCGACACCGACGTTCACGCCCATTACGAGCACACGTTCAATCATCCGCATCATGAACACATGATTTGCGATAAATGCGGGCAGTTCATCGAGTTTTCCGACGAACAGATCATGGAGCTTATCGCCGATTCGTGCAAAGATCTTGGCTTTGAAGAGCGCACGCATAGAATCGTGGTTTTTGGAACCTGCGCGGAGTGCGGCGCCAAAAAGTAGGCGCGAACCAAGCCAACGAAGCGAATCAAGCCTGCTGCTGGGCCGCTAGTTGAGCTTTGAATTCGCGCAGCTCACAGGAGGGACACTGCACCTTCTCGCCTTTATACACGACGCAGTCGTGGCTTCCCGAGCAACCAGGTTGTTTTTTCCGCAGCGCGTTGATGCTGGCGAGAACGCCCAGCGGAACTCCGACGAGTATCAATACGATCGTGAACAATGTGAAAAAAGCGGTCATGTTTTACCTGTTATTTAAGCGTCACCCAATTCGAGCTACACTTGACACTTACCTTGGGCCAATGGATACTGCAATCCCTTTGTTCATGGAAAGATTCACGGGTAAGTCGTACGCGTATCCCCCTGGAAGTGGTTTATGAGAAAAAAGAAGCAGGGTAAGAAAACGGAGCGTTCATCGGGACGCTTTGAGCATATCGCGGAGGAATCGGAATTCTACACCGCGTCGCCTTCGGAACAACCTCTCTATGAAGGCAACGGTCGATCTTCCGGAAACCGCGTGCGCAAGACGGGGCGGCATCAGGCGGTCGAGGGGCGCCGCAAGGAGAACTTCGACCCTCGCGAGAAGATGGCGCTCGTCGCCATCTTGAAATCGATCATTCTCATCATGCTGTTGGTCATCGCTTTCTTCGTGCTTTGGAAGGGCGTCAAAATCTACGAGGAGAGCGTGTTCCAAGACGCCCAAACCGAACTTGAAACATCGCCGGTTCTCGGAGAAGTCGCGCTCATTGAGGAGTTCGATATCGAGAATCAGGACGCCCGCGAGCTTTTCGCGGAGCGCGTCGAGGTATGGAAAGAGGCCGAACGGCTCGTTCGGTCGGCCGACGCGCTGTTGAATCGAAACAATCTTGATCAGGCCATCCGGCGTTGCCAAGACGCGTTGCGACTCGATCCCTCGCATATCGGCGCTTTGGAGCGCTTGGGCGACCTTTATTTCAAAAAAGGTCTGATCGTTGAATCCATCAATTCCTATATCCGCATGCTCAGCATCGATCCTTCCCGCTCCGATCTTCAAGAAAAGCTTATCGAGGTTCTGAGCGCGCATGGCGACTCGAAAGCGGTGATCTACATGGCCCGCTGGTATTTGGAGAGCAACACCTATGACGAGGATGTTCAACGCCACCTCGCCAACGCGCTCTTCAACGAGGAAGAGTTCGTCGAGGCCATTCTCGCGTGCGACCGCGTGCTTGTGGACTTTCCTGACGACCAGCGCGCGCTGGAGCAAAAGGCGAAAGCCTACATGCTGCTCGAGCAATACGACCAAGCGCTCGAAGCGTTGGACAAACTGCATGAGATGAACTATCGCGACATGGAATATTACCAGCAGATCGTGGTCTGCAACGCGCAGCTGGGGAATAGCGTCGAAACCGTGCAGACGTTGGGCAAAGCGGCCCACTTGTTCGGTCAGCAGGTCGTGATCGGATGGATTCAGGATCCGCGGTTGGATCCCGTTCGGGAAGACCGTTCATTCCAGGCCTTCGCGGACCGCGTGGGCGGCGAGGAGTTTCGTAAATGGCTCGAAAAAGTGGCGCGCACCA
>JARFRL010000455.1 GCA_029287275.1 Pontiella desulfatans | reverse complement strand
GGAAAAAGCACGCCGCGCTCGTAAAGTCCATCTGTTCGCGTTTTTCTCCTATGGTCAACGGTTGACCGTCGCGTATCATGAAATGGTTGAGTGCTAGCGGGTTTGCATTCCGTGTAAAGACTGCTGGATGCCATCCGAGCGAATCGCTAGCGTTCAAGCTTCGGCGCTTGGTTTGGTTTCGCTGCGAGCTTGTTGGCGGGGGTCTGATAAACGGAGGAGACTCCGAGGAGGATGAAATGGGTGTTTTTGACGTCATCGTGTTCGTCGCGTTCGTCGCGGCGGTTTTGTTTGTCGGCTTGTATAAATCCAAGGGCGAGGACACGCACGGGGAGGGCGGCGCGGCCGACTACTTTCTCGCGGGCCGCGGGCTGACTTGGTGGTTGATTGGTTTCTCGCTGATCGCGGCGAACATTTCCGCGGAGCAATTCGTTGGCATGTCCGGACAGGGCGCCGGTCTTGAAGGTCTGTCGGTTTCGAGCTGGGAATGGATCGCCGCGATCACGCTGGTGGTGGTCGCGTTCGTGTTGCTTCCTTACTTCCTTCGTTCCGGCATCACCACGATTCCTGAATTCCTCGAAGTGCGCTACAACCACTGGGCGCGTCTTTTCATGACGCTTTCGATGATGCTGATTCTCATCGGCGTCAGTTTGATCGGCGTGATCTACGCCGGCGCGCTGACGCTTAAAGAGCTGATGGTTTCCTACGACGTCAATCTTTCGCTCGCGGGCGCCTGTTGGGCGTTGGGCGTGATGGCCGCGATTTACGTGGCTGTCGGGGGGTTGAAAGCATGCGCCTGGGCGGACCTGCTTCAGGGTTCCGCGCTGATTGTCGGCGGAGGCGTCATCACCTATTTCGCGTTCGAGGCGCTTGGCGCGGCGAATGTTTCCGATCTGGTCACGTCGTCCGGCGCGGCCGCCACGGCCGACACGGCCGCGGGGGTGATGGACCGGTTCAGCGATCTGAACGAGCCCGCCATGCATATGGGCCGGAATCCGGCCATGCCTTGGCCGATCCTGCTGCTTGGCATCTGGATTCCGAACTTTTACTACTGGGGCCTCAACCAATACATCACCCAGCGCATCCTGGGATCGGCGTCGCTCGGCGAAGGGCAGAAAGGTCTCGTGCTCGCCGCGGGTCTGAAGCTGGTCATCCCGTTCGTCATCGTGATTCCGGGCATCATCGCTTTCAACCTGTACAGCAAGGATATGGAAAAGAGCGCCGGAGACCATCTGGCCGCGTACGAACAGGCCATCGGCGATTCCGCCAACACCAAGGTCTTTATAATGGATACCAAGTGGGAAGTCGCGAATCCGGAGAAGGCGGTTGAAATCAATTCGTTCAACGACGCCACGCGGGAACGGCTCGGCGCGGCCAAGCCGCAGACCGTCGCGTTGAAACAGTACAAATACGATTCCGCGCTGGGACTGCTGATCACCCGGCTGATTCCGCGGAACAAGGGGATTCTCGGGTTCGTGATCGCGGCGCTGCTTGGCGCGATCGTCTCCTCGCTGGCCGCCGTGCTCAACGCGGCCTCCACGCTGCTGACGATGGATGTCTACTCGCGCTATGTCAACAAGGGGGCCTCGCAGTTCAAGCTCGTCACCATGGGCCGCGTGTTCATTGCCGTTTTCGTGGTCGTAGGTTGCGTCGTCGCGCCGATGTTGCAGAACAACAAGTCGGTTTTCGAGTTCATTCAGAAGTTCCAGGGCTTTGTTTCAACCGGTATTCTCGCGGTGTTCATTTATGGTCTGATCAACCGTACCTCCGGCAAATGGGCGGGGGTGATTGGTCTGGTCGCGAATCCGATCTTCTATGGCTACCTCACCAGCAAGGCGTTCACCGAAGGCGTCTGGCCGGTTGAAGCGTGGGGGCCGTGCCACTTCCTCTACAGCATGTCGATTTCGTTGATTCTCGTGCTGATCGTCATGACCATCTACGGTTTGGTTCAAAAGCAGGAAAAAATCGTGTTCTCGTCCAACACCACCATGGATCTCACGCCGTCCAAGGGCGCGCTCGTCGCGGGGCTCGGGGTTTGCGCGCTGACGGTCGCGCTCTACGTAATCTTCTGGTGATCCCGTCCAGTTCGGATCGAACGAAGGCGTTCCCGCGGGGGCGCCTTTTTTCGCGCCGTTTCACGGGGCGGCGGGCCCGGCCGCGGTCGGAATGTTAGGCGTGCCGAATAAATGACCGATTAGGTTTGACCGAAGTTAGATAACGTCTAAATTAGCCCGCGATTTCAAGTAGGAAACGGGCCATGGCCGATCGCCACGAAGATGTGAAAAAACGAATCGACGCGTTGTACAACATGCTCGTCGAGCATGATGGCTTCGGAGAAATGTCGATCGACTTCAAGATCCTGAAAAAGGGGCAGAAGGAAGTCGTCATTCATTGCGGCAAGCAATACCGCTACGTGGTGGACGCGTCTTCGCGCGCTTTGAAGGGATAACGACCATGAGGTTTTTTAAAATCAAAACGCTCGCGATCCTTTTGACCCTGGTTTCCGGCCCTGTTTGGGCGGACGAGGCGACCGAGTCGCGCGCCGCGAAGCTTTCGAATCTGGCCCAAACCGGCCTCCAGAGTCTGGAGTGGGGATTGCTGTTGGAAACCGAGGGGTACTACGCGCGGGTCGACGGCGCGAACGAGAGCGACCTCGTCATGGCCACGGTGGAGTTCAAGCTCGAGGCGGCGGTGACGGAGTGGTTGCGCGGCAACGTGGGCCTCTTGTGGGAGCAGTACTCGCGCGAGGACGACAACGTCGACGAGGCCTTCATCACGCTGGGCGCGTCCGAATCCATTCCGTTTTATCTGGTCGCGGGCCGGTTCTATCAGCCCGTTGGAAACTTTGAATCCGCGTTCATCTCGGACCCGCTCACGTTGGAGCTCATGGAAATGAACCGCGCCGCCGGCATGGTTGGATTCGCCAACAATTGGATCGACCTCAACGCGGGCGCGTTCAACGGCGACACGAAAGCGGGCGTCGGCGCGGGAGAGGGCGGCGACGCGATCCTCTCGGATTTCTTCGCCTCGGCCGCGGTCACCCCGGCCGACTTCGTCAGCGTGGGGGCCTACTGGCTTTCCGACATGATGGAAACCTACAACTACGGCCAGCTCGGCGATCAGATCGCCACCGAACCCGGCTACGAAAAAGTCGGCGGCGCGGGAGTTTTCGCCAACGTCTATCTGGGTCCGTTCACCCTGAACGCCGAATTCGCGTCCGCGCTCGACGATTACGCGCTCGCCGACGGGCGGTATCGGCCCGCGGCCTTCAACGTGGAAGGCTCGGCGCGGCTGACCGATCAAATCCGAATGGGGCTGAAGTACGAGGCCAGCAACGACCTTTACGCGGCCTACGACCAGGCGCTGCTGAAGTTCGGGGAAAAGTTTCCCGGTCGGGCCTACGGCGCGGTGGTCGCCTATGAATTTCATGAGAACGCCGCGGTCGGCGTGGAATATTTGCGTGTGGAAGAGCTGGACGAAGACGCCCGCGGGGACGTGTTCACGATTCAGCTCGCGCTGGAAATTTAGACGAAAGACGATGGATCGACTATGAAGCTCAAGCAATTAAAGGTGAACGACCAAGGCGTGGTGACGGGCTTTAGCACGGCCGACGCGAACTACCGACAGAAACTGCTGCGCATGGGGCTGACGCGTAACGCGGAGTTTACCGTGGTTCGAAAGGCGCCGTTCGGCGGGCCGATCGAGATCGAGGTGAAAGGCTCGCGGCTGGTGCTTCGCAGCGACGAGGCCGACGTGCTGGAGGTCGACAAGAAATGAGCAACCTGAAGATCGCCCTCACCGGCAATCCCAACTGTGGCAAGACCACCGTCTTCAACGGCCTCACCGGCGCGAAGCAGCACGTCGGCAACTGGCCGGGCGTCACCGTCGAGCGCGTCATGGGCGAATACGTTCATTGCGACGCGACCATCGAGGTCACCGACCTGCCGGGTATCTATTCCTTCTCCGCCCTCTCGCCCGACGAGGAAGTGGCGCGCAAGCACATCTTGTTCGACACGCCCGACGTGGTCGTCAACGTCATCGACGCGTCGAACCTCGAGCGCAACCTCTATCTCACCACCCAGTTGCTGGAGATGGACGTGCCCGTGGTCGTCGCGCTCAACATGATGGACATGGCCAAGCAGCGCGGCATCCGCCTCGAGATCGATCACCTCGCGAAGCACCTCGGTTGCCCGGTCATCCCCGTCGTCGCGTCCAAGAAAAAAGGCGTCGAGGAACTCAAGCACGCGATCTGCGCGATCAGCAAAACGAAACACAAGCCCGGGGTCCGCGTCGCCTACGAAAAAGACATCGAAAAAGTGCTCCACTCGCTGGAGGTCAGCTTGGGCGACGTCGCGTTGACCAAGAAAGTATCGCCGCGCTGGCTCGCCATCAAGCTGCTCGAGAAAGACGAGCTCGCCGAGGAAATTCTGGGCGCCGACAAAGCGCTGCTGCCGGACCTCGAGCATCAACTGCGCAAAGTCGAGCGGCTCGTCGGCGAGGATTCCGACATGATCATCGCGGACGGCCGCTACGGCTTCATCCACGGTCTGGCGCGCGACGTGACCGCGGGCAGCGACAAGCTGCGCAAATCCTTCTCCGACGTGGTCGACAAGTTCGCGCTCAACAAGGTCCTCGGTTTCCCCATCTTTTTCTTCGTCATGTACATGGTCTTCGCGATCACCATGAACGTCGGCGCGCCGTTCATCGACTTCTTCGACGGACTCTGCGGCACGATTTTCGTGGACGGCTTCGGCCACCTGCTCGGCTTGGTCAACACGCCGGATTGGCTCGTCGCGATTTTGGCGGAAGGCGTTGGCGGCGGCATACAGACCGTTTCCACCTTCATCCCGCCGATCTTCTTCATTTTCCTGTGCCTCTCTTTTCTCGAGGACTCGGGCTACATGTCGCGCGCGGCCTTCGTGATGGACCACTTCCTGCGGACGATCGGCCTTCCCGGCAAGGCGTTCATTCCCATGCTCGTCGGCTTCGGTTGCAACGTGCCGGGCATCATGGCCACGCGCACGCTTGAGAGTCGGCGCGATCGCATCCTGGCCATTCTGATGAATCCGTTCATGTCGTGCGGCGCGCGTCTGCCCGTCTACACGCTCTTCGCCGCGGCCTTTTTCCCGCAGCGCGGCGGCGTCATCATTTTCAGCATCTACCTCATCGGCATCGCGCTCGCGGTGATGACGGGCCTGCTGTTCAAGAAAACGTTGCTGCGCGGCGAGGTCACCAGTTTCGTCATGGAGCTCCCGCCGTATCACATGCCGACCTTCAGCGGCGTCATGTACCACACCTGGCACCGCCTCAAATCCTTCCTGATCAAAGCCGGTAAAGTGATTTTGCTGATCGTCGCGATCCTCGGCTTTTTGAATTCAATGGGCACCGACGGCTCCTTCGGCAACAACGACTCCAAGAACTCCGTGCTCAGCGCCATGAGCCGCGCCGTCACGCCCGTCTTCCGGCCCATGGGCATCGAAGACGAGAACTGGCCCGCGACCGTCGGCCTCTTCACCGGCATCTTCGCCAAGGAAGCCGTGGTCGGCACGCTCGATTCCATCTACGCGCAGCTCGAATCCCGCGAAGCCGATCTCGCGTTCGCGGCGGAGGAAGCCGCCCCGATCTTCGATTTTTGGCAGGGGATCATCGACGCCTTCGCGGCGATACCCGCCGGCTTCGAAGGCTTCGGCCAAAGCCTGCTCGATCCGTTGGGCCTCGCGAGCGCCGTCGATGAAGTCAGCGAGGTCGAGGACCGCGGCAAGTACGCGACGATGGTCGATCATTTTGGCGAGCACGGTCCGCAAGCCGCCTTCGCGTACCTGCTCTTCATTCTGATCTACGCGCCATGCGTCGCCGCGTTGGCCGCCATCGCCCGCGAGATCGGCCTGCGCTGGATGCTGTTCGCGGTCACCTATCTCACCGTGCTGGCCTGGGTCGTTTCCACGATCTACTTCCAGCTCGCGACCTTCTCGGCGCATCCGGCCTCGTCCGCCGGCTGGATCGGGCTCTGCGTCGCGATGCTGGTCGGCGCCTACGTCGGCCTGCGGATCGCGGGCGATCAGGACGTGGAGAAAAATGCTTAGCGGCATCATTAAACTTCTGAACGAACGCGGCGGCGCGCTCTCCGTTCAGGAGATCAGTCTCGCGCTCGACATCGAGTCGAGCGCGCTGAACCCCATGCTCGAAATGCTCGCGGCCAAAGGCCGGATCATCAAGGTCGAGCTTCCCTGCGGCACCGGTTGCGCCGGCGGCTGCTCCAAGTCCGACTCCATGACGTTTTATAAGGTGAAACGCGACGATTGAGGCGTGGTTTGGTTCGTGAAAAGTGACGATTGAGGCGTGGTTTTTCTTGCGGGGTAAATCGGTGTTCAGAACGTTTTCACGCCTCACGTCACTGCATGTCACTCAGGTGCAGTTCCAATGCCTGGACGGAAATTTGAATTTCATGGATCGAGGCTCCGAGCGAGGCGATCAGCAGCAGTAGCGCGGCTCCGAAAACAATCTCGGCTGTTCCCATCCAGCCCACATAGATCAGGAACGTGCAGAGCACGCAGAGCAGGAGGCTGCTGACGCCCAGCACCTGCATGGCTCGGATTAGATAGAGCCGTTTCCGAAGGTTGGTAATCTGCCCGCGTAGTAATTCATCCGGGTTTTTCATGTAACGGTCGTGCAGCTGCCGCACGATGTTGGCGTAAGACAGAAAGCGGTTGGTGTACGCCAGTAGAATCAACGAGATCGCCGAAAATAGAAGCGCCGGCGTCGTCAGGGTTAAATGTTGCATGTTCATTCCTTTCGTAGGGGATGAACATTAAACGTTGCCGCCCATTAGGCATAGCAATAATCGTCCGAACCATACCCGCGCGCGGCCTCAGGCCTCGCTCGTCACGTAGCTCGCGGGTTCTCGGTAGGTGGAATCCCAGTTTTTAAAGACGGGCTCCAAGCCTTTGGATCGGAGCATCTCGCGGAATTCGGGAATGCCGCGCTCGTCGCTAATGGAAAACTGTTCGGTCGATTCTTCGGAGTCGTCGCTGTAGCCGCCGACGGTGGTTTTACTCGCGACGCTCATCTTGGAGATGCCGAGGCCGGCCATGCCGTCGCGCACGCGGCGCGGCTCGCGGGTCGAGAGCACCAACGGGATTTCCGGCAGGCAGATCCGCAGCGCGAAGATGTATTGAGCCAGCATCTTTTCATCGACCGGATGGTCGGCTTTGAAACCGCCGAGCTGCGGTTGGATACGCGGGAAGGAGATGGAGACGCCCGCCTGCCAATAGGTCTTGAGCAGGTATTTCGCGTGGCGGTAGACGCAGAGCATGTCGTACGTTGGATCGGCGAGTCCGAGCAGGGAGCCGATGCCGACGGCGCGCATCCCGCCTTTGAGGGCGCGGTCCGGCGCGTCGAGGCGCGCGAAGAAGTCGCGTTTGTCGCCCCATCGGTGCATTTTTTCGTAGACGGCTTGGTCGTAGGTTTCCTGATAGAGCGTGACGCCGGTGCAGCCCGCGGTGGCCAGCGTTCGGTACTCCTGTTCCGCCATCGGAAACACTTCGATGTTCACGTTGTGAATGGTTTCGGCCGCGATCGCGACGCATTCCGCAAGGTAGGGCACGTCCGCTTCCGGCATGCGCTCGCCGGTGAGCAACACCAGTTCTTCCAGACCCATCGCCTTGACCGCTTGCATCTCGTGGCGCAGCTGCGCCTCGTCGAGCACGGCGCGTTTGGCGCGGCGGTCGCCCGCGATGCCGCAATAGAGGCAGCCGCCGTTGCAGAAGTTGGAGAGATAGAGCGGGGTGTAGAGCGAGATCGTCCGCCCGAAGTGGCGCTTCGTGATCGCCTTCGCGCGCTGGGCCATCAGCTCCAGGAATTCGCTCGCGGCGGGGGAAAGCATCAGCGCCAGTTCCCGTTCCGTCGGATTCTCCGAAAGAATCGCGGCGCGGATCGCGGCGGCGTTGTCGCTTTTGGTCATGGAAAGCCAGCGCGACGGATCCAACCAGTCTGGAAGTTCGTTAGTCATCGGCGGAAAGGAAGCTCGTGAGCGGGCTGGACGCGACGGCGATTTCGGAGGTGGGCATGAGACCGGCGTTGAAGGCCATGCGCCCGGCTTCGACGCCGGTTTTGAACGCGGCGCCCATGGCGGCGGGATGTTCGGCCGCGGCGATGGCGGAATTGACGAGCACGGCGTCGCACCCCATCTCCAGGGCTTGCGCGGCCTCGGAGGGAGAGCGCAGGCCGGCGTCGACCACCACCGGTACGTTGGCGTCGCGGATGATGAT
>JARFRL010000373.1 GCA_029287275.1 Pontiella desulfatans | reverse complement strand
GGCCTGCGCGTTCCGCCGCCCGCTGTGGGAAACGCGCCCGTTTCCCGCGGAAGGCTACGCGGAAGACGCCGCGTGGGCCAAAGACCACGAGGCCGCGGGCGCGCGTTTCGAGTTCGTTCCGGACTCCGCCGTCGAGCACTCGCACAACTATTCGCTGGAGGCGCTGTTCGCGAAACGGCATCGGCAAGCCCTCACGTTCAACGAGGCGCCGAACGCCGGCAGGCAAGCCGCGCGTTGCCTGCGAGAAATCGGCAGGGATCTGATCCACGCCGCCGCGAAATGGAAGTTCCAGACGATCCCGTACAACATCGCCTACCGCGTCGTGATTCACCGCGCGGTTCACGGAGGACTCAAAGAGCGATGAGCAAATACACCATCAGAGGTTCCGAGGAATTGGACGAGCGGATCGACGCCGATCTGGAAAAAATCACGAAGGCCGTTTCGCCACGCGCCGACGCGGGGATTCTGCTCGGTGGGTACGGTCGCGGCGAGGGCACGCCGTTCATCAACGCGGATGGATCGCAGGCCCCGTTCAACGACTACGATCTGGTCGTGCTCGTCGACACCGTGAACAGCGCGGTGAAGGTTCATTTTCAGGCGCTCGAAAAAGAGCTGACCGCGGCGGTCGGCTTGCCCGTGGATTTGTGTCCCTACCCAATTTCACACTTGCGCAAGTGTGAATTCTCCCTGCTCAACTACGAGATGAAACTCGGCCACCTGGTGCTGTGGGGCGCGGACGACGCGCTCGCCGCGATGCCGAACTACGATCCGCGCGCGCTTCCCCTTTCCGAGGGCAGCCGCCTGTTGCTGAACCGCGGCAAGCTGCTGCTCGATATCAAGCGGCGCCTCGCCACCGCGGAACCGCTGGACGCCGAGGAACGCGTTCGCTTCATCAAGTTCATCCAAAAGGTCTGGCTCGCGTTCGGCGACGCCGCCCTGCTCGCGGCGGGCGAATACCACCTCTCCTACGCGGACAAGAAAAAACTGATTTCCACCCTCTCCGCCCCCCCCGACTCGGCCGTCGTCGTGGCCGGCTTTCTGGGCGCGGTCGAGCTCAAGGAATGGGGCGACTACGCCGCGCTGGAACCATTCGACGTCGACGCCGAGTTCCGCCGCGTGGTGGAGCTATATATCCGATTTCTACCCTGGTATCGCGGGCAATACGCCGCGCGCGAATGCTCCGTGCCCAAAGCCGTCGCGTTGAACCTGAAGTGGAACAAGCGAATCGACGCGCGCCACCCGCGCCTGGCGCTGTACGACGCGATCAGCGACCTGCTCCAGGACAAGGCCTCGATTTCGAGCGAGCGGTTTTACGAGCTCCAACGGAGGTTCTCCTGATGAAAAAGAAAAAGCTCAGTCTCTTTCTTTTCATCGACGCGTTCGGCTGGGAGGTCCGCCAACGCCATCCCGAATTTCTGGCGGACCTGACCCAAGACGCGAAACCGCTCGAAACCATTCTCGGCTACTCCTCCGCGTGCGATCCCTCGATCATCTCCGGCCTCACGCCCGCGGAGCACGGCCTGTGGTCGTCGT
>JARFRL010000358.1 GCA_029287275.1 Pontiella desulfatans | reverse complement strand
GTGTTCTTCTTCCGGAATTCCACACCCGGTTAGCATTCCAATCGCGCATCCGGCGGCCAACAACATCGTGATTTTTTTCATCTGCATTTGCTTCTCCGTTAGTGTGTGTAATCTAATCTTTTCCCCAGAAATGTATGCAGTCTAGGCGCGGTTTAGATAAATTCAACATCTCTAAAAGGAAATTATTCCTTCATTTCAACTTTTTCAGGGACGGATCTCAGACCAAATCGCACGCGTCCGCGGGCATCCAATGTCGGTCCCGACCCTCCCACTTCACGTTGCAGCCGACGGGGTTCGTGACGGGCGCGCTCACGGGCTTGCCGGCGATCAACTCCTCCAGCGCGTCGACCAGCTCGCGCGTGGTTGATTTCGTCCAGTCGCGCGGGTGGTCGATCGCCCGTCCCACGTAGACCAATTCGCGGGCCTCGTTGAAGACGTAGAAATGCGGCGTCCGCAGCGCGCCGTAAGCCATCGCGACCTCCTGCGTCGCGTCGTGCAGATAGATCCAAGGAAACTGGTTTTCCTCCATGCGCGACACCATGTGCTCGAAGTCATCCTCCGCGTAGGTGTTCGGACTGTTCGAGTTAATGGCGACGAAGCCGACGCCTTCCGGCATGAAGCGCTCGACGATTTGGCGCGTGTTCTCGTCCGATCCGATCACGTAGGGGCAGTGGTTGCAGGTGAAGAACACCACCAACAGCTTCTCGTTGAAGTCCGCCAACGCGTAGGTTTTTCCATCCGTCGCGGGCAAGGTGAACTCCGGAGCCTTCGCTCCAATTTCCAATGTGAACGCCATAATCAAACCTCCTGTTAAGTTCGGCCATTCTCTATTCCAAGCCGCGAAAATCAAACCTATTCCTGAAAAACAGCACCAATCCATTCCTCTTTCCAAACCGCTGGCGGTTCGATACCTTGTTCTCTCATGAAAACGATATTGATCGTATTGGACTCGGTGGGGATCGGCGCGGCGCCGGACGCGGCGGACTATGGCGACGCGGGCTGCGCGACGTTGCAACATATCGGCGCCGCGGTTGGCGGACTGGAGCTGCCCGCGCTGCGAAGCATGGGCCTCGGCAACATCCGACCGGACTTTCCCATTCCCGGATGCCCCGCGGTCGACGCCCCGCTCGCGTCGAGCGGCATGATGCGCCCGGCGTCCATCGGCAAGGACACCATCACCGGCCACTGGGAAATCTGCGGGTTGGAAATCAACCCCGGCTTCCATAATTTCCCCATGGAACACCCCTCTTTCCCCGCGGACCTGCTCGCGGCGTTCGAGCGGGAGACCGGCCGGTCGGTCATCGGAAACAAAGCCGCGAGCGGAACGGCGATCATCGAGGAGCTCGGGCCGGAACACGCGCGGACCGGCGCGTGGATCGCGTACACCAGCGCGGATTCGGTGATGCAGCTCGCGGCCCACTCCGACGTGATTCCGCTCGAGGAGCTGTACCGCGGCTGCGCGGTCGCGCGGCGCTTGTGCGATCCGCTGAAGGTCGGCCGCGTCATCGCCCGCCCGTTCATTGGCGAGCCGGGCGCGTATCAACGCACCGAGGGCCGCCGCGACTACGCGTTCACCCCGGAAGAGCCGTTGATCACGGAACGGCTGGTTGACGCGGGAGTTCCCGTCTACGCGGTCGGGAAGATCGAGGACATCCTCGCCCACCGCGGCGTCACGGAATCGATCCATTCCGGCAACACGGCGGAGTCGCGCCAGGCGGTCGAGGAATTCATGACGCGCGAGGGCGACGGATTCATCTTCGCCAATTTCATCGACTTCGACATGTTGTACGGGCACCGCCGCGATCCGATCGGCTACGCGGCCGCGCTGCGGGAAACCGACGAATGGCTCGGGCGGTTTCTTCCAACGCTCGGCGCCGACGACGGGTTGATGCTAACCGCGGACCACGGGAACGACCCGACGTTCAAGGGCACCGACCACACGCGGGAATACGTTCCGTTGCTGTCCTACCGTCCGGGCCGCGCCGCGGAGAATCTTGGAATCCGCGCGGGGTTTTACGACATCGCCCAGTCACTCGCCAGTCGGTTCGGCGTTCCCGCCGTCCCCCGCGGGCGGAGCTTCCTTGGGCGCTGAGCGCTGTTGCACGAACTCGCCGCGGACGGGCGTGTGGCGCGGCGCGACATCCGTCCCGCCCGATTCCCAAATGTAGAGATCCTCGAACACCGGCCGATAGCCCGAGCCCGAGAGAATGTTCGGCGAATCCTGCAGATGAAAGTAAACGCTGGGTTGCGAGGAGTCGCCCGAGTTTCCGCATTGCCCGATCAGCTGCCGCGCCTGAACCTCCTGCCCGACCCGCACCCGAACGCTCTCGAACATCAAATGGCCGATCACCGAGAACTCATTGGTGGCGTGCTCGATCATCACCGCGTTCCCAAGACGATCGAACGGATTCGGCGAGTGCGGTTGGTTGTCCTCGACGCCTTTCACCACCGCGACCACCTTGCCCGCGGCCGGAGCGAGGACGGGCTTGCCGAACGCGAAAAAGTCGTTGTTCCGGCGCCCTTCGTCCCGATAGGTCTTGCCGAAGCGATTTGAAATCACGAACTCGCGGGCGTTATGGCTGACGCGGTCTCCGAAATACTTGCTGGTCGCGCGCGTCTCGCCTCCCCACAACACGCGCCACTGGCCTTCCACGGGCAGCGACATCGGAACCTGATTGAACCCGACCTCCGGGAACGCGGTCGTGAACGGCAACACCCACATCCCGACGATTTTATCGTCGGCGTCGAGCATCAGCTTGAGCCCCGCCACCGCGCGGTCGAAGGTTACGGGCAGCACCGCGACGCCCTCCGACTGAACCCAGGGCGCGCCCACCTTGTCCACCTTGCCCAGCTTCTCGCGCACGCTGGAAAGAATCGCGACCGTCTGTTGCTCCGAGATGCGCCCCAACGCGTGTTCGCTGAAATAGTCGCGGACGGTTTTGTATCGGCTTCGGTTGATCGCGTCGGCCACTCGATTCGCGAGCCACAAGTAGCGATAGGAGGGATCGTCGGGGCGCACGCGCTTCGGCGAGGAGACGAAGGTGTAGGTCTTGTTCTCGAACTTCACTTCGTCCGGCGGGCCGCCGGGGCCGAAACGGATGATGTTCGCGTCGCCGGAGTCGAACTCGCCCTCCTCCTCGTCGCCGGACTCGACGTTGTAACTGTCGCCGGGATAAATAATCCCATCCCGTTCCAGCTCCACCGGCGGATTTTTGGTTTGGTAGAACCCGAGATAGTCGCCGCTGTTCGCGAACACCAGCGTGCGCCAGGCGCGCGCTTTGGAAAGGTGGACGATGAACAGATGATAATACTCGTCCTCCGCGACGAGTTCGCCCAGCCGGTCCAGACGATAGTCCGTCGGAAAATTTTGAAAGGACGCGACGACGCCGACCTCCCGCCTCGCCTCGCCCACGGAAATATTGCCCTTGCGCTCCGGCGCCGCGAGGCTTGGCGACCACTCAACCACCGCGACCAAGGCCGCCAGAATAAAGATAGGAACTCGCATGTCTTCACCTTCCTTTCAATAGGGAAATGCTACCCTGCGCGATCCCCCCTCGGCAACTGTTATTCCCCTTGCCTTGCGACTCCAACTATGATCCGATCGAGCATTCAACTCTAATCAAGGAATGAATATGAACCGCTTCGTCGCAACCCTCATCACCGCCCTTCTGACCCTCCAAGGCGCGCGCGCCGCGGCGACCACCAGCAACGCCGTCGAGAAAATCTCCCAACAGGAAGTCGTCGAGGCCGCGCTCTACGGCAAGGCCGACGTCGTCGAAAAGGCGCTCGAACAGGGCTACGCCGTCAACGACCCGGATCAGGAAAAGCGCACCGTCCTCATGTACGCCGCCTTCAACGGCCAGACCCCGATCGTTAAAACGCTCATCGCCGCCGGAGCGGACGTGAACGCGCGAGACACCATCGGAACCTCCGCCCTGATGTTCGCCGCCAGCGCCCCGAACGGGAAAGACGCCGCGAGCGCGCTGCTCGAAGCGGGCGCGAAGATCAACATGGTCGACGACAACGAACACTTCTCCGCGCTGATGTGGGCCGCGGCCGAAGGCCAGGCCGAGAACGTCGAGTTCCTGCTCGCCAACGGCGCCGACCTGACCCTCAAGGATGTTGACGGCGACACCGCCGAATCCTTCGCCGCGAAAGCCGGCCACGCCGCGGTCGTGAAAATTCTGCGAGACGCCGCCGCCAAGAAAGACGCGCCCGCGGAATAATGTCTTATTCCGAGCCATTCCTGCGCGCGGCGATCCGGCTTTCCCAAGAGAAGATGGAGGCCGGCGAAGGAGGCCCGTTCGGCGCGGTGGTCGTGAAGGACGGCGAGATCGTCGGGCGCGGTTGGAACCGCGT
>JARFRL010000332.1 GCA_029287275.1 Pontiella desulfatans | reverse complement strand
CGGCGCGTCGGCCTACTATCGCCTTTTGGCGGACGAGCAGGGCGCTCCCATGAACTATGGCGGAACCGTCCCGACGGTGGACGCCGACCAAGCGCTCAAAATCTACGCGGCGATGAACAAGGCCACGGATGCCGGTCTGCTGAAATCCGCGACGACCCCGAGCAAGGGCGGCTTGGCCGTTTCCCTCGCGTTGACCGCCATCGGTGGACAGCTCGGCGCTGAAGTCGATCTCTCTGGAGTTTCCGAAGAAGCCGCGATCGCGTTGTTCTCCGAGTCCAACAGCCGCTTCATCGTGACCGTCGCGCCCGAAAAGGCCGCGGAACTCGAAGCGCTCTTCGCCGGACTTCCGATCGCGAAGATTGGCGAGGTTGTCGCGGAGAAAAAGCTGGTCGTCAATGGTTCCGTGCATGTCGCTATTGACGCATTGGCCAAGCCGTTCAAGGAAACCCTTTACGGGGTTTGAACGGGATCAACGATCAACGCTTCCTTATCCCGCATTAAAATCGCGGTGAAAACCGTGGCCGTTTTTTCGTAAGCGCCATAACCGCACCGGCTATGATCGGGGCGGCGACCGGCATTGCCGAATTGCTTTTGAAAAGCCATGAATCCGCGCGAGACGCCAACGGGGACGCGCGATGTCCGCGCCTCTTGCCGGCCTTGCCCTCTGGATCGATTGAAGAACCGCGCGCCCGCGTGGTTTTGTGGTCGATCTGAAATGGAGCAAAGGCGAGTTGGTAAAGGCGACGATCCATTCCGTTCGAGGCAACGCGCTCACGGTTCGCTACCGCGTCAAGGAAATCGAAAATCCTTTCCGGTGCTGGGATATGGATGCCGTTCAGGTCAACCCGGCGAAAACTATTTTGTTTCTTGCGGGAAGAGACCGCGGCGGTGGCCTTCGTTCACCGCCGCCGGTGCGTTTTTAACGTTGAGCTTTTCGTAGATTCGGCCGACATGGTAGTCCACGGTGCTGTACTGTATGTTCAGCCGGGTAGCGATTTCTTTTTTGACCAGGCCATCGGCAAGCAATTCCAGCACCTCCAGTTCGCGCTCGGACAGATTTTGATCGTCTTTTTTGGCCATCGGCAAACGAACTTGAAGCGATTTGAGGATGAAGCGGGCGACCCCGGGGTCAAGCGGGGCCCCGCCATCCATCACGGTTTTGATGCCATCGATGATTTCCTCGGCAGTTGCGGTTTTCAGCAGGTAGCCCATTGCACCGAGCTTGATGGCCTTGAGGATGTTCTCCGCTGAATCGGATTGGGTGAGAATGATGATTTTGGCATCGGGCGCATAGGAACGGAAATAAGGCAGCGATTCGAGGCCGTCCATACCGGGGAGCCGGAGGTCGAGCAATACGAGGTCGGGCGGTTTGGCCGCTGGGGTTTGCAGGCTGCGGAGAGCGACTTCGGACGTCGCGAATTCGTCCGTCAGTACCATGCCGGGGGAATGCTTAAGGATCAGGCGGATCCCTTCGCGGTATTCTTTGCTGTCTTCCACGAGCATGATTCGGATTATTCTCATAATGGCTTTCCCCCGTTCAGGTAGCGCGAATGTATTGTCTGGACGAGGCGGACACAGGTTCCGCCCGTTTCGGGTGAGGTGACGCTGAGTTTTGCCCGGAGTAGCCGCGCCCGCCGGCGGAGAGAGGCGGGCATGGTTCCTTGCGTACCCCTTCCATTATCGGTGACGGTCACCGCAAGCTCTTTTTTTGTCATGTTGACCTCGGAGGAGACGCGGGAGGCGCCGGAGTGGCGGATGATATTGGCCAGGCATTCTTTGTAGAAAAGAAACAGGTCGATGCGGCGGCGGAGCTTGAGGCGGCGCAGTAACTCTTCCCCTTCAAAGGTGATTTCGTAGTCGAGATCGCCTGCCAGCCGTTCGGTGGTTCGGCGCATGTCTTCGACGATATCTTCGAAGAGTTCCTTGGCTTCAAGGGTGTTGGTGCAGTAGCGCGCGGCTAGGCCGCTTCGTTTGGCCATTGCCTGGAGACGGGTGAGAATGTCGTCCTGTTCATCGGGTTTGTCCTTCAGCTTGCGGGCG
>JARFRL010000330.1 GCA_029287275.1 Pontiella desulfatans | reverse complement strand
ATCCAGAAGTCGTTGAACGATTGAAGAAGATCTACGACGAGGTGGCCTCACCGGCTCCGGAGTTCGAGGTGCCAAAATCAAAAGGATTTCGCCCGGTTGAAGGAGGAAAACTAAAATTCTGGGAGGAAAGTGACTCGTAGGGGCAAATCGTGTTCTTGATTCAGCATGAGTTCTAAAATTAAAAAAAGGCGAAGACATGAACCATGAAGTTAAATTACCACGCGGGAACCTGATCCGCGCGGCGGCCATGAGCTTCGGCCGGGAAAACCCAGTTCGGAAACCGCTGGATCGAGCCCGTTGAGTCGTCTCCGGTAAAATTTGCTGGCCTCGGAAAAGAAAGTCGGGCTGGCTATGGGCTGGGCGCTCTATTTTCAAGCGCGCCGCGCCGCGGGGAAAGTCTTTCGTGTCTTACATGAAAGGTCTGCCGGATGAAACCAACCGTCAAATGATTGATTGACGCTGTGAGAGGAATTATTGGCGCGCATTGAATGTCCATTTCCAAGCTGGAAAACGTTGAGTATAGTGAGCGGTCCGCGCGCGCCTCAGATAAAAACGCGTTAAAGCAAAGAAGGTAAAAATGAAAAATAAATATGGAATCCTGATTGTGTTGAGTTTTTTGTGCCCTTTGGTCGTGCCGGTCGTGGCGGATGAAGGACGCCCCAACGTCATCATGTTCGTGATGGACGACCTCGGCGATTGGATCGGCCCGATGGGGCACAAGCAGGCGATCACGCCGAATATGGATCGGTTGGCCAAATCGGGCGTGACGTTCTTGAACGCGCACGCTCCGGGCGTCTTCTGCGCGCCGTCGCGCACCGCCATCTGGTCCGGCCTGCAGGCCTCCACCACCGGATGCTACGCCAACGAGGTGTTCCGTTATGACTATCCGGATGTGGTCACCATGCAGACCGCGTTCAAACAGGGCGGCTACAACAACTACGGCGCCGGCAAGCTCTACCACCATCGCGGCGGATACGTCGACCTGAAAGACTGGGATGAATATTACTCGCGCGGTCCGGCGATGCGGGACGAAGGGTGGGAGATGAACGGCTATCACCAGTCTGATCCTCCGCGTCCGGAGCCCTATCCCTACAGTCCCTATTTCCAGAAATACGGATCGGGCGCCGGTCATCTGGAGTGGGGCCCCATCGCCAACGATAAAGAAGAGGAGATGTTCGATGTCATGCGCGCCAACTATATCCGCGACGTGATCAAACGCGAACACGACAAACCGTTCTTCGCCGCCGTTGGTCTCTATATCCCGCATTATCCAAACTACGCCCCCCAAAAGTATTTCGACATGTACGATTTGGATGACATCGAGCTTCCGGCCTACAAAGAGGACGATCTGGACGATCTCGCGCCCAACGTCAGAAACCGCTACAAGAACCGCGCGAAACAGCACCAGCAGCTGATCGACATGGACTGTCTGAAGGACGCGGTCCGCGGCCAGCTCGCCTGCATCACCTTCGCCGACGCGATGCTCGGCCGTATACTCGATACGCTGGAAGAATCGCCCCACAAAGACAACACCATCATCGTGTTCTGGAGCGATCAAGGATTCCATCACGGCGAAAAAGGACATTGGGGCAAGGAAACCCTCTGGCAACGCACCACCCGAGTTCCCTTTATCTGGGCCGGTCCGGGGATTTCGAAAGATCAAAAGGTGAAAACAACCGTTAGTCTGATCGACCTCTACCCGACCTTCGCCGACCTGTGCGGCTTGCCGAAGAAAGAGGATCTGGAAGGCGTCTCCCTCGCGTCGGTTCTCAAAGATCCCTCCACCGCAGCGGAACGCTCCATCTTCATTCCGCACACCATTCGCGGCGGCGGTGGCTATGCCGTGGTGAACAGCGACTGGCGCTACATCCAATATGGTGACGGCGCGGAGGAACTCTACGATCTGAAAAAAGACCCCAACGAGTGGGACAACATCGCCGACGAGCCGGAACGGAAGTCGATCATCGAAAAATTAAGGAAAACGGCGCCTGAAAAATTCGCCGCCCCGGCGACGCCGAGAAGCGAACTGAATCTTATTGTTGAAGGGGACTCCTTCCGCTGGGAAAAAAAATAACCAACCCGCCCTGAAAAGGGAACAATCCAGATTCGCTTGATCCGCCGACGCATCGCGTTGGCGAATCCCATGGACAAGAAATAGTGGAGCGAACAAACGTGAATCATCAGGAATCAGCTATGTTTACCAAGACCACGAGCCGGAAATTCATACGAAGCGTTGCCGCGGCGGTTGTGTTTTGCTGTTTGGGCCGCGCGGCTTCCGCCGAGCCGCGGGAGGACGTCTTAAAGCCGTATGACGGGCCTTCGGTGAAGGGGACGGACCCGAGCACGCTAAAGGGCAAGGTGATCACCGGCTATCAGGGTTGGTTTAATTGCCCGGGCGATGGGTCGGGACTCGGCTGGGTCCACTGGGCGCGAGATGAGTTCGCGCCCGGCGGGACCGTTACGGTCGATGGCTGGCCGGACGAGTCGGCCTACGATGACGACGAACTCTACGACACCGGCTTCATGCATGAAGACGGCACGGTTGCCCGGGTCTTCAGCTCCCACAACCGCAAGACCGTTGTGAAGCATTTCAAATGGATGGCCGACTATGGAATTGACGGCGCTTTCGTTCAGCGGTTTTCCAACGAGTTGAAAGACGAAAGACTATTTTATCATCGCAACAAGGTGCTTTCCAGCGCGCGGGAAGGGGCCAATCGGCACGGACGCACCTACGCCGTCATGTATGATCTCACCGGAACTCCGGACGCGGATCTGCATAAGGTTTTCGAGGATTGGCGCATGCTACGCGAAAAAATGCGCGTCACCGAAGACCCCGCCTATCAGCATCATAACGGCAAGCCGCTCGTGGCGATCTGGGGCGTCGGCTTCAATGGACAGATTAAAAAACGCCCGGATTTCGATGAGTGCTTCAAGCTGATCAAAAAATTCAACGCCGACGGATGCGGCGTCATGTTGGGCACCCCGACCGGCTGGCGAGATCAGTCGCGAGACGCGTCGCAACGGGAAGAGCTGCATGAAATGCTTCAGGCGGCCGAGGTCATCAGTCCATGGAGCGTGGGCCGTTTCCGGTCGATCCCCGCCGCGGAAGACCATGCCAAGCGCTACTGGAGCGAGGACATCGCTTGGTGCCGCGAACACGGCGTCGATTATCTGCCCGTTGTTTTCCCTGGCTTCAGCTGGCACAACCTGATGAAAGGCGAAACGCCGATCGCCCATATTCCGCGGCGGAAAGGGACGTTCCTTTGGGCGCAAATCGCGGCCAATATCGAAGCCGGAACCGACATGATCTATGTCGCGATGTTCGACGAAGTCGACGAAGCCACCGCTGTTTTCAAATGCGCGGACCGTCCTCCAATGGGCAACGGCGGAAAATTCCTGACCATGGAAGGGTTACCGAGCGACTTCTATCTTCGACTCGTCGGAGAGGCGGGAAAGATGCTTCGCGGCGAGATTCCTTTCACGAAAGAAATACCCAACATTACGGGAGTTGAAAAATGAACGGGACAAAAGCAAGCATCTTGATCGCCGTCGGCCTACTCGCGCCGACCTTCGCCGCGCCGAAACCGGCCCACCCCCCCCTCGATCCAGCCTCCATGGATCTAACCGAGCCCACGTTGTTCGTGGTTCCATACACGCATTTGGATGATATTTGGCGTTGGAACTATCCAACCACCATCAAGTATTTTCTGGTGAACTCGGTGGATGAGAACGCCGCGTCGTTTAAAAAATATCCCAACTTCAAGTTCAACTGGACGGGAGGGGCCCGCCACGCCCAGATCAAGGAGTATTATCCGGAACGGTACGAACAGATCAAACAATGGGTGAAGGACGGTCTTTGGTTCCCGGTCGGAAACGCCTGGGTCGAAGTCGACGTCAATGTTTCATCGGCGGAGTCCATCATTCGCCAGATGTTGGTGGGCCATCAGTACTTCAAAGAGGAGTTCGGTTACGAGAGTTTGGACTTCATGCTGCCGGACTGCTTCGGCTTTCCCTACTCCCTGCCGTCCATTCTGAGCCACTGCGGTTTGCGCGGCTTTTCGACGCAGAAACTGACCTGGGAATCCGCCAACGGCATCCCCTTCGATGTCGGCAAATGGATCGGCCCCGACGGCAACTGGGTGCTCGCCGCGCTGAATTGCGGCAACTACGCGGGAGAACATCCGGAAAACTACGCCAACAACGAGGAGATGCTTCAGCGACTGAAGGAAAACAAAGAAAAGTCCGGCCTGCCCATTCATTACGTCTACATGGGCGGCGGCGATAGAAACAACGCCGACCGCGGCGGAACGCCCCGCGAAAACTCCCTCGAAACCATCGAGCGAAGCTATGCCACCGACGGTCCGATCAACGTCGTCGTGGACCGCGCGGATTTAATGTTCCGCGCCATCACCGACGAACAGGCGGCCCGGCTTCCCACCTGGGAAAAGGACCTGTTGCTGATCAAGCACTCGACCGGCGTGCTGACCTCGCAGACCTACACCAAGCAGTTGAATCACAAGAGTGAACTGCTCATCAACGCCGCCGAGCGCGCCGCGGTTTCAGCGGCCTACCTGAACGCCGCGGCCTATCCGGCGGGGCAGCTCAAGGACGCGTGGAAGCTGGTGCTTCGCAATCAGTTCCACGACATTCTTCCGGGAACCAGCATTCCGGCCGCGCAGGCCTATACGTGGAACGACGGCGTTCTCGCGCTCAACCAGATCGCGGGCGTTTACGCGGACGCCATCGGTTCGTTGGCGCTTTCGCTGAACACCGATCAGCCCGGAGTTCCCCTGATGGTTTACAATCCGCTTTCCATTGAGCGCGAAGACGCCGTGGAAGCCTTCATTCCCGAGGAGCTGGCCGATGCCAAGGCCCTTACCGCCTTCGACGCGGACGGGCGGGCCGTGCCGACCCAGATCACGACCGGGTGGGACGGCGAACGCCGCGTCTTGTTCTTGGCCAAGGTCCCGCCGGTTGGCGCGGCCGTCTATTCGTTGCGAGAGGGCGCCCCCGCGAAGGAAAGCACGCTTTCCGTCAGCGACCGCTCGCTCGAAAACAACCGCTACCTCGTCCAAATCGACGATAACGGCGATATCGCCTCCGTCTTCGACAAGCGGATTAAGAAAGAACTGCTCGAAAAACCGGCGCGCCTCGAGTTCGGTCCGGACTTCCCGGAGCGCAAGCCCGCGTGGCGGATTTATCCCGCCGACATCATGAAGCCGGCCCGTAGCGTGGCGGCCGACCCGATTCACATCCGCGTGGTGGAAAACGGGCCCGTCCGCGTGGCGATCGAGGTGCTTCGTGAAAACGAACAATCGAAAATCGCGCAGCGCGTGCGCCTCTACGCGGGAACGGATCAGGACCGCGTCGAAGTGTCCAACCACGTCGATTGGAGAAGCCGCGGAGCGCTGTTCAAGGCCGCCTTCCATCTAACCGCGTCCAACCCGGAAGCCACCTACAACCTGGAGCTCGGCACCATCAAGCGCGGCAACCGAACCGAAAAACAATATGAAGTGCCGACTCATGGTTGGATCGATCTTACCGATGAATCAGGAACGTTCGGCGCGACCATTCTGACCGAATGCAAATACGGCAGCGACAAAGTGGACGACAACACCTTGCGCCTGACGCTGATCCACTCTCCGGACACCGCGCGATGGGAGGACGAAACCCGCGACAACGGCCGGACCAAGGAAATGCGTTGGCAGGACTGGGGCCGTCATGAATTCAACTACGCCATAACCGGTCATGGCGGCGACTGGCGCGAAGGACGTCCGCACCAGGAAGCGCTGCGCTTCGAGCAACGTCTGGCCGCGTTCGCGGTGCCGAAGCGGAGCGACGGAAAGGCCGCTTCGCTCTCCCTGATGCGGATCAACGATCCGCGGATCAACATCCAAGCCGTTAAAATGGCCGAGGATGGCTCCGGCGTGATCGTCCGCCTGCAGGAACTGCACGGCCTCCCCCGCGTAAAGGCGCGGCTCTCAACCATGCTTCCGGTCGAAAGCGCCGAAGAAGTCGATGGACTTGAACGCCCGCTGGGAGAATCGATCGCGGTGAAAGACCAATCGTTTGAGATGAATTTCACGCCCTACGAACTGAAAACCGTGCTGCTTAAGCTGCCCGCGCCGGAAGCGAAAACGCGCACCCGGCCGGTTGAGTTGAAGTATGACGCCGATGTCTTCAGCGACAACAACCACCGCGAAGATGGCTATGACAACCGGACGGTTCTCAACGCCCGCGGTGATAAAACGGGCGGAGCCTCCGGCAGCATGGACGGCAAAGGCGGAACCTTCCCGGCGGAAATGATCGGCGATACCGTTCGGATGGGTAACGTCACGTTCAACATCGGTCCGCGCGAGGAATATTCGGCGAACGCGGTCGCGTGTCGCGGACAGTCGATCAACCTGCCGGAAGGCGCGCGGGTGGTGCATGTGCTCGCGGCGGCGCGCGCGGACACCGATGTGGTTTTCCGCGCGGGAGATAAAGAGATTCCGCTGACGATCAGCGGGTGGTCCGGAAACATCGGCCAATGGGACAACCGCGTGTTCGAGGGCGAGGTCGCTGAAATCTCCTATTCACTCGATAATGATCTGCTGCGGATTGACCCGGCCTATGTCCGCGCCGACCAGCGCGTCGCGTGGTATGCCTCGCATCGCCATCTGCCGTTTGAGGACACCCTGTATGAATACGGCTATCTGTTCGCGTACCGGCTGGAAATCCCGAAGGGGGCCAACAGCGTCACGCTGCCGGATTCTCCGTTCGCGCGAATCGTCGCGATGAGCGTCGGCGACGAATATTCCGCGGAAGCGCTCCAGTCGCCGTTTGAGGATCTGCACCGCGACAACGCGTTCTCGGACCGGTTTTCAAATCTCAGCACGCCTGAGGTCAACGCCGAATCCTCGGAGCTGACCGGACTTCGTCAGCGGAAATCAAAAGAGCGGTTTCCCCAATGAAAAAGGTTTTTTATTACATCAACAAACCGGCGCTGATTCTGTTGGTCTGCGCCGCGCTTTCCATGCCGGCCCGCGCCGCCATGGAAAACGTGCTGGCGCCATACGACGGCCCTTCGGTTTCGGGCTCCGATCCCGGCACGTTGCAAGGCAAGGTGATGACCGGCTATCAGGGTTGGTTCAATTGCGAGGGCGATGGCGCGGACCTTGGTTGGGTTCATTGGATCAAAAAGCGCGGCCAACCGCCCGGCCCCGGCAACGTCAGCGTCGACCTCTGGCCGGACACCTCCGAGTACGACGAGGACGAGTTGTATGACACCGACTTCACCTATCCGGACGGCGCGACCGCCCGGGCGTTCAGCTCGTACAATCGCAAGACCGTGGTTCGGCACTTCAAGTGGATGGCGGACTACGGCATCGACGGGGCCTTCGTGCAACGGTTCGCCCACGGTCTGCGCAATGAAGATTGGCTCCACCATAAGAACGTCGTTTTGTCAAACGCCCGAGAAGGCGCCAATCGTCATGGCCGAACCTATGCCGTCATGTACGACCTGACCAGCCTGCCGGACGAGAAGATCCGCGCCGTGTATGACGACTGGATGATGTTGTGCCGCGAAATGAAGATCACCGAGGATCCCGCCTATCAACACCTGAACGGGAAACCCCTGGTGGCGATCTGGGGCGTTGGTTTCAATAACAAAATCAAGCAACGCAATAGTCTGGAGGCGTGTTCGAATTTGATCAAGTCGATGAAGCTCGAAGGGGTCAGCGTCATGCTGGGCGTGCCGACCGGCTGGCGCGAGCGGGAGCGCGACGCGCTCGAGGATCCGGAGCTGCACGACATGCTGCGCCTCGCCGACGTTCTTTCTCCGTGGAGCGTCTCGCGCTTTAGAGACCTTGACGGGGTTGAACGGCACGCGGAACGTCATTGGGCGCCCGACATCGCGTGGACCAAGGATAACGACATGGACTACATGCCGGTGATCTATCCCGGTTTCAGTTGGTACAATAACAAGGGCGGCGAGTTGGGGGCCATTCCTCGACTCAAGGGACGGTTCATGTGGGCGCAGGCGCTCGCGTGCGAAAAGGCGGGCGCGGAAATGATTTACGTCGCCATGTTCGATGAAGTCGACGAAGGAACCGCCATTTTTAAGTGCGCCGACCATCCGCCTCGGAACGATCCCGCGCGGTTTCTAGACCTGGAGGGGCTTCCAAGCGATTTTTATTTGTACTTGGCTGGGGAGGCGGGCAAACTTATTCGCGGTGAGATTCCGATCTCGGATGAAGTCCCGCCCGCGATCCCATCCACGGTTGAGGATTGATCGGTCTATGCGCGTCCCGATGAAAACCGTCGCGGGCCGCGCCGAGAGCCGAGTTGAAACCGATGGTTGACGGGAACTCGTTTCATTGGGAAAAAACTAGGAAAAACGCCGCGTGAACGGCGGAACGGAATCAACCATGAGTCTAAAAGAAAAATTCACCAAAACGTTGGCCCTTTTCCTCCCGGGGATTTTTTTGCTGGGCTTTAACATTGGAACCGGAAGCGTGACGTCGATGGCCAAGGCCGGCGCGACCTACGGGATGTCGCTGCTTTGGACGATCGTGGCTTCGTGCCTCGCCACGTTCTTCATGATCCGCATCTACGGCAAGTTTACGCTGGTCACGGGACAAACGGCGTTGCAGGCGTTTCGGAAACACATTCATCCCGGGGTTGGCGTATTCTTCATCGTCGCGCTCACGGCCGGTGTTTCCGGCAGCGTGATGGGGGTGATGGGAATCGTCGCCGAGATCTGCTATGAATGGTCCAAAACCGTGGTCGAAGGCGGGATTGCGCCGGTCTGGTTCGCGGCCTTTTTCATCGCGCTGGTCTACTTCATCTTCTGGGGAGGACGCACGGGATTTTTCGAGCGCGCGTTGGCCGTGATCGTGGCCGTGATGGCCGCCTGTTTCATCCTTAACTTCTTCATCATGATGCCGCCGCCGACAGATATCATCAAAGGGCTGATTCCAAATCTTCCCGAGGTTCCGGCCGATGACGGCAAAGGGCCTTTTCTGGTTATCGCCTCCATGGTGGGAACCACGGTCTTCGCGGGGCTGTTCATTATTCGAACCACGTTGGTGAAAGAGGCGGGGTGGGGCGTGGAGCATTTCAAACAGCAGCGCAACGACGCGATCGTCTCGGTGGTGCTGATGTTTGTCATCAGTGGTTCCATCATGGCCGCCGCGGCCGGCACGCTGCACGCCGAAGGAATCGGCCTCTCCAACGCTTCGCAGATGATCACCCTGCTGGAGCCGCTCGCCGGAAAACTGGCTACGACCATTTTCGCGATCGGGATCGTGGCCGCCGGCGTTTCTTCCCAGTTTCCGAACGTGCTGATGCTGCCCTGGTTGTTGTGCGACTACAACGATTCGAAACGCGACATGACGCTGACGAGATATCGGGTTATCGTGTTCTTCATCTCGCTGCTTGGGCTCGTTGTTCCCATCTTCCACGCGCGCCCCGTTTTCGTGATGATCATCTCGCAGGCGTTTAATTCCACGATCCTGCCGATGACCGTCGGGTGCATCCTGTATCTCGGCAACCGGAAAGACCTGCTGGGCGACCACAAGAACGGACGCGGCGACAATGTGATATTGGTCGCGATTTTATTATTCTCCATCATTACTTCATTCTTGGGAATGAAGGGTGTTTGGCAACAGATCGCGGGGTTGTGATCATGAATCTTCCCGACATTTTTTTTCTCCCTCCAAACCGAGTTTGGAGAACCTATCCCGGCGGAAAACGACTCGACGCGATGGAAGGAAAGGCCAATCCGGAAGATTCGCGTTTTCCGGAGGATTGGATCGGCTCAACCACGCGCGCCGTGAACAAAGGCCGCGAGCATTTGGTGGAGGAAGGGCTCGCCAAGGTGGAGGTTGATGGCGAGACGGTTTTGCTGAAAGAACTGTGCGAGCGATATCCGGACGCGATGTTGGGGGCGCGGCACGTCGCCGAATACGGCCCCGTCACGCAGTTTCTGCTTAAGTTTTTGGACTCCGCCATCCGCCTGCATATTCAGTGTCATCCAACGATTCCGTTCGCGCGGAAATATTTGAACAGCGGCTCCGGAAAAACCGAGGCGTATGTGATTCTCGGTATCCGCGAGGAGGTGAAAGAACCCTATATCTACATGGGCTTTCAACGCCCGCCGGCGCCCGACGAGCTTAAGCGGATCGTTCAAGAGCAGGATATGGACGCGATGCTCGCTTGCTTTGATCGCGTTCCGATCAAGCCCGGTGACGTCTTCATGGTTCCGGGCGGCATGCCGCACGCCATCGGGGAAGGCGTCTTCATGATCGAGATCATGGAGCCGACGGACTTCGCCGTCCGCGTCGAGTTCGAGCGCGGCGGATACGTGTTGCCGGAAGAGGCGCGCTTCATGAATCGCGATGTCGACTTCGCGGTTTCGATGTTCGATTTCAATCCAACGCCGATTGAAAAAATAAAGGATCAATATTTTTGCTTCCCGAAACCGTTGGTCGAGCGGAACGGAAGCGCCGAGTATGTATTGATCGACGAGTCTAGAACCCCCTGTTTCCGAGTCAACCGCGTCGACGTGAAAGGCCGATACGAAAAGCGCGCCGATAGTTTCTATGTCGGCATTGTTTCGAAAGGGCGCGGCGCGGTTCGTATCAATGGCCAAGACCATCCGCTGGAGGAAGGCGCGAAGTTCTTCATTCCATACCAAACCGACGCCGTCTTGTGCGAGTCGGAAACGGGGATGGAGTTCATCGCCACGTTTCCGCCAAAATCCGAAAACGAACGAGCCGGCGACACTGAATCGGAAGTTCCCAACAACTAGTTTCTGGAGGATGGACCCATGATGAAAAAGTCCGGTGGTTGTTCCCGCGCGTATCTTTTGAAGGGCGCCTTGGCGACTCCCGTCGCCATGGCGTCCGCGTCCTTGGCGGCGGAACCAAGCGCGTCCCGCGCGTCCGCGGGCGAAAAGCGGCCGCCTTTGCCCACGCGTAAACTCGGGCGTAACGGACCGGACGTTTCCATGCTCGCCGTGGGCGGCCAATCCGAAGCGTCCGGTGTCGGGTTCTATGAAAGAGCTTGGGATCTGGGGTTCCGCTATTTCGACATGGCGGATTGCTATCGGGGTGGACAATCGGAACGCGATCTCGGAGCATGGCTTCGCAAGTACCCGGAACGGCGCGGAGAGATCTTCATTGTCGATAAGGATCATCCGAAGCGACTTTCGGATCTTCCGGGGATGCTGGACAAGCGTCTCGAAGTGCTGGGCACGGACTATTTGGACCTGTTTTTGATTCACGGCATTGGCCCGAAGGAGTACGGCGAGCAGTGCTATGACTGGCCAAAGAGCCGCGAATTTAAACAAATCAGCGAGAAAATGAAAAAATCAGGAAAGACCAAGCTGGTTGGTTTTTCCTGTCATGACCCGCAAAAGGGCCGCTTTCTGCACGCGGCCGCCGAAGGTGGTTTCGTGGACGCCATTCTGACCAGCGGGGGGCCTTTCTACAAACCGGACGATGATCACGACCGCATGGTGGACGCGGTTCACCAAGCGGGAATCGGACTGATCCAGATGAAGCTGATTCGCAACGCGAAAAAGATACCGAAGCGGGTTCCGGAGTTTGACGCGATGGGGCTGACGACGCATCAGGCGGCTCTGCACGCGGTTTGGAGCGACGAGCGCGTGACGGCCGGTTGCGTTTGGATGAACAATGACGAGGAAATGACCATCGCCGCGGAAGCGGCCCGTCTGTATGAAAAACCGCTGCTTTCGCGTCACAAACAGATTTTGCGGGATCTGATTTTGGCTCATGGCCCGGCGCTTTGTCCGGGATGTCCTTCCTGCTCGGCGCACGCGGCGAAACATGGTGACGGCCTTTCGGATGTTTCGCGTTTCGTGGCCTACTATGAACAGGATGGAAAAACGGACGCGGCCCAGCTTTATCAAGCACTGCATCCTAATGAGCGTAACGTGGACGGGGTCGATCTTGAGGTCATGCGCATACAATGCGACTACCACGTTGACTATCCTGAAATCGTTAAACGCGCTCGGCGCTATTTCGCATAGGGGGAAGCCATGAATAGAATAACTTTTACGAGCTTCTTCATGATAGTGGGGTTAACGCCCTCCGTATGTATGGTTCACGCGGATGGGCCTGGCGACCGGGCTCGTTTGTGAAAACCACGCCCATAACGGAAGCCGGCAAACCGCTCAAGAAATCGGCAACTATCCAAAACCTTGCCGTGCTCGGCTCCTGTATCGGTGATACGGCCGCGGTGAGCCGTGTTCCGCGCTTCAGGACTACCAATCTTCATTCCGTTTTTCCAAGATTGAAGAAAAACGCGGCTATTTCAGCTCATGCCCTGAGGACAACTAGGTGATGGTCGATATGACGCCGGTAAAAAATGTTGCCGCATACCGGTTCACGTTTTCCGCATCTGAAAAGGGATGCCACGTGGTGCTGGATGTCAGCCAGCCGATCGAGCGGTTTGAAGGCGGCGAGATTAAAGTCCGCGCCGGTAAAACCCTGGAAGGTTTCGGGACTGACGATACGGGAATCCATTTCTCATTCCAGTTTTCCGAGCCGAACCGCAAGCGGGGTGGCGGGGGAGGGGGAGTCGCGGACGGATCGGCATGTCGCCCGGGTCGATGATGGATCAGCGTTGGCTTCTATAGCTATTTCTGGAACACGCATGAAGATGAGACGCTGTTGATGAAAGTCGGTGTGTCCACTGGG
>JARFRL010000296.1 GCA_029287275.1 Pontiella desulfatans | reverse complement strand
TTGGCGTGGATGGTGGTCAGCGAGCCTTCGTGGCCGGTGTTCATGGCTTGCAACATGTCGAGCGCCTCCGGGCCGCGACACTCGCCCACCACGATGCGGTCCGGCCGCATGCGCAGCGCGTTCCGCACCAGATCGCGGATCGACACCGCGCCGCGGCCCTCGATATTCGCCGGGCGCGCCTCGAGCCGAACAATGTGCTGCTGCGTCAGGCGCAGTTCGGCCGCGTCCTCGATGGTGAGAATGCGCTCGTCGTCGGGCAGATAGCTCGACAGCACGTTCAACAGGGTGGTTTTTCCCGAGCCCGTTCCGCCCGATACGATGATGTTTTTGCGCAGCCGCACGCAGATGCGCAGAAAATCGGCGACCTCGCGCGTCAGCGTTCCGAAATTGATCAGGTCCTGTACCTTGAACGGGTCCTTGGAGAATTTACGAATGGTCAGGCACGGGCCCACCAGCGAAAGCGGGTGGATCACCGCGTTGACGCGCGAGCCGTCGGCGAGGCGCGCGTCGACGTAGGGCTGGCTCTCGTCGATGCGGCGGCCGATCGGCGACACGATGCGGTCGATCACCGAAAGCACGGAGTTGTCGTTGATGAAGGTGTAGTCGGTGAGCGAAAGCTTGCCGGCGCGTTCGACGTATACCTGCCCCGGGCCATTCACCATGATTTCCGTCACGGTGTCGTCTTCCAACAGATCCTCGAGCGGGCCAAGGCCCACGGCTTCGTCGAAGATTTCCTTCGCGAGGCGCTCCGGCTCCATGCCGGCGGGCAGGCGGCCGCGGATCTCGTCGATGATCTCGGCGAGCGTCTTTTTGATTTTCGCCTGTAGCTCGCCTTCGCGCAGCTTGCTCATGCTGAGGCGTTTCAGGTCCAGGCGATCGACCAGCTCGGTGTGGATCTGCTGCTTGATCATCTGGTTCGCGGCGACGTTCTGATTCTTCGGCTTGAGCTTGAAGACCTCGGGCGAAACGGGTTCGAACGGAGCGGCGGGCGCGGCTTCGGACTCGGGCGCGGCGCTGGAAAGGTCTTCCTCGGCGCCGAACAGGAGCGTGTAGTTTCCGAGCTGGATCGGCGCGCCGCGGTAGACGCGGCCGCGGGCCGCGACCCGTTCGCCGGCGACGAACACGCCTGCGCCCATCAGATCCTCGACGTAGGATTCGTCCTCCATCAGCGTCAGGACCGCGTGCGCCTCCTCCACGCTGCCGTCGTCGAGCACGATCCGGTTGGAAGCGTCCGAGCCGATCATGTAAACGCCGTACGGCGCGTCCAGCGTCTGGACTTCGCGTTGAGGATGGGTGATTTGGAGTTTCAGCATGGGCTTTTCCTACGGCGCGTCGAACTGGGATTCCATGGGTGCGTCGCGGCGGATGTTGAGTTGGCGCGTCTCATGGATGCGCTGCAGCTCGGCCTCGAGATAGTCGAAGTTGACGGACGGGAGGTTTTCTTTCGAGTAGATGTCGTCCGGATTGCGGAGCGTGAGGTACAGCTGGCCGCGGGTCTGCTGCGCGAAGACGAGCAGCTCGGCTTCCTCGGGGCTGACCTCGAAGGTGACGGAGCTGAAGCCCTGCTGCGCGCGGCCGGCCTGCGGGTCCTCGACGCCGGCGATTTGCGTGCCGGTGGCCAAGATCGTCACGTTCTGCATCAGCGTCAGCGTGACGGATTCCAGCTGCTGCGGATTGGTCGGAGACGGGAAGGTGAAGGTGCCGAGCACGTCGACGTGGTCGTTGGGCCGGACGAGGCCGCTGACCGCGGCCGCGCCGGAGATCGCGATGGAGATGGCGCGGTTGCGGGTCTTGATGATCGGCGCGAGACCGGATTGCTGCTCGCGCGGCATGTCGACTTGCGACCACATGATGGGCGAGCCTTTTCGGACGGGGTATTTGAGGCGCTTGCCTTTGATCTTCTGGAAATCCTCGGCCAGGAAGACGTTTTCGCCGACGGCGTTTTTGTAGACCATGCGCATGCCGAGGTCCTCGGATTTGATGACGGTCATCGCGGGTAGGTCGCGCGCGGCGGCGATCACCTGAACTTTGACGGCGCCTTTGTACAACTCCTCACGCTCGTTGTGCAAATAACGCGCGCTCAGCCAGAAAGCGAGGATGCCGACTAGAACCGCGATGATCAGGACCAATTTATTCTTCATATTCGATATCTCCAGTAACGCGAAAACGTATCAAAGCTTCCCGCTTTTAACAAGAAGCGTGAGCATATTAGCTCGTCCCGGCCGATTGACCGCCTGCACGTAGCAGACCTTCTTCCCCTTTTGATAAACCGCCATGCCGCTGACGCCGCCATCGGACACCAACGCGGGCATGGTGAGCTCCCAGCCGTCGGCGGCCATTTCGGTCGCGTAGAAGGTGTGTAGCTCAGAGGAGTCGGCCATGGAGGAAATGGACGAGAAAAAGGTTCCGGTCTTGTCGTTCGACACGGTGTATTGGACCGTTCCGCCGGCGTATTTCGGAACGGGAAACGGCGCGGCCTCGGGCGAGGTTCCGGGCTCGGGATAGAACACGAAGAAAAGATGCCGCGGCTCGGACTTCGGCGAGAGCACCAAAAAACGCGCCTCTTTCTGGTCGGGCCAGACGGCCACGCCGCTCGCGCCGTCGGGCGTGCGCGACACGGAGACCTTCGCGCCGAGTTCCTGAAACCGCGCGGCGAGCTGCTCCACCACCGGTTCGGAATGGCGCGCCGAATAGAGCCGAACCTCGGTCGGACGGCCGTTGACGGTCATCGTGGTTTTGTAGGCGGTTTCCCAGCCGTGGCGCCCGTCGTTCACTTCCGGCGTTTTCGCGGGGCCGAGCAGCCTGAACACGCGGGCCGAACTGATCGAGCTCAATAGGCACGACGCTATAAGAAAAGCTCCAATCGCTGGAACCTTTCGTCGCCATCCGTTCGCTGGAAAAAAGAAACGCATCAGTACATTAAATCATCCCATGAAGGCATCCACACCTCGTTCCGGATCACGATCTCGGAGCCCAGAAACCGCCGCAACATGCCCGACTCGACCGGAATCGACGAGCCGCCCTCCGAGCCAATCATATCTCGCATGGGATCGCTTGCAACCGGCTCGTAGCCATCGATCGGATCGGCCTGAAGATCGAGCAGGTCTTGATATTCATCATGATATTGGATGGTGCCGAGAAACTCCCCGTAAAAATCGCCTGGGACCTCGTAGCTCGAAGCGTCGCCATACGACGCGCCGCCCGACGAGCCGCCCGTCCCGGTCAACTGTTCGGCGACCTCCTCGCGCGATCCGATGAGCGAGTCGAAATCGCGATCGACGATCACCACGATCTGGTACATGCCGACCACGAGCAGCAACACGCCCACGAGCCCGACCAGAAACTCGACCATGGCCTGCCCGCTTTTCGATTTCCGCCGGATGGTGTTAGCGCCAGTCACTTCCGCCTCCCGTGTCGAAGTGGCCGCGGGGATCGACGCAATGATCGCGCGTTTCCGGATTTTCATGATACTCCTGCAGCCAGAGATCGCCCGCCTCGCGGAGCGCCGGATTTTCCCAACGGATCAACTGTTGGCAATAGTAGCAGCTGTTTTCCTCGATCGCTTCCAGCCCTTGCCCCAAATATTCCGGCACATGATCGTAAATATGATCATCCCAACCGGGTTCCGTCCCGCCCCGCGGTCGGCTGGAGATGTCGTTGCGAATCAGCCGCGCCTGCCGGAACGCGGGCAGCACCAACCCGAAATATTGCGGCATCTGCCGCGCCTGTTCGCCGTCGTCGACGTCCAGCCAGCCGAACGGCTTCGCGGCCGCGAACCACTTGATGTCGTCGTAGTCCAAATGCATGCCGGGGGTGATGTTGAACGGCTGGAGATAGACGTTCACCGCGGCGTCGGCCCCGCCCAGATAGTTGAACTCGGGCTTGACCGTGATGCCGTCGCGGAACAGTTCCTGATGCTGATTCCAGCGCCCCATCTCCATCCACGACTCCTCGTTGTAGAAATGCCACGAAACGGACTCCAGCATGCCGGTCGACAACATGATGTCGAGATTACCGTTCCACATTCCATCTTGAGCGGCGGAGTTTTCCGCGAGATTGCGCTCTGTTTGAAAGTATTCAACGAATTGTTGACCATAGGATGGATTGCTGTTCGTGATCGAGCTATCAAGATGGTCTCGCACGGAACGGCCGGAACGGCTGATTTCGCTCGACAGGAAATTGTCGTAGCCGGTGTCGACCGTTTTCATGTCGCCGCTGAAATATTCGCTGTTGACCGGCGGGCGCACCTCGATCGGCGGGAGCGCGGGCCAGTAGCCGTAGTCGGTGTAGTCCGCGAGCAGATCGCGCTGGTCGCCCGCGAACCAGCACCAGTAGGAGGACACCACCGCGTGATAGAAATAGGGATTTAGCAGCACGTGGGAACCGTCGTAGAAGAGGTAGTATTTCGTATTGGCGCTGCCGACGAGCATGTCGCCCTGCGAAATGGTTTTGAGCAGTCCGCCGTATTCCGCCCAAGCGGTGTCGTAGGCGCCTTCGACGCGCCCGCGGTAGAGCCCGCCGCTGGAGGCCATGAATTCGTCGGCGCGGTCGCTGAGCGCGCTGTTGTAGTCCTGGCCGATCCGATCCTGGTCCTTTTCCTTGAGGTTCATGAAGCCGGCGGCCTGCGCGGCGACGAAGCCGAGCAGGGGTCCGTTCAACGAGATGCGGCTGCGGAGCTCGCCGAGCTCGTGGGCGGTGTCGACGTTTTCCTGAACCAGCGGATCCTCGAGCAGCACCGCGGCCTGAATCAGGTTCAGCTCGCCCACCATGTTCATGGTGACGCCCTGCCAGCGGGCGGCCGCGAGCGCGGCGGCGTCGCCGGCGTTGCCGACGCGGATCTTGGTGGAGATCGTGTTGTGCAGATCGTAGTTCCACAGCACGATGAACAGACCGATGACGATGACGACCATCATGAAGATGATGGCTTGCCCGGACTTGCTTTCGCGGTTGTGGCGGCTTCGGTTCATAGCGCGGTCCAGACTCCGTTGGTCATGTAGTACGCGGCGTGGTTTTCCATGGCGGCGGATTCGCGGATGAACGCGTGCGGCACCGACGGATGCTCTGTGCCCTCGCGCCACAGCGGATAGAGGTTCTCGCGGTAGAAAACGCGGGCGAACGGCATCGCGAGCGGAACGTATTGGTGGACCGGCGTGTCGAGAATCAACTCCTCGATCGTGTCGGTTCCGTGCAGCTCGGGCGACGCGACGCGGGTGACGCCCTGCTCCCAGTTCGCGTAGTTCAGCACCGCGCGCGACTCGGCGTAGCTTTCCCCGCCGAGGAAAAACGGAATGAGAAACCGCTCGGTCCAGTATTGCTCGTTTTCGGGCGAGGTTTCGACGGCCATGTCCCACTTCCGACCCTCGGTGTCTCCATAAACGTCCGCGCCGCGGGTTACGGAGGAGGGCGCGAGCATGGGCCCTCCGGTGGGGATCGTCAGCATGCGCGTGGTTTTCAGCAGCATGAAATCGTCCGATCCAACCGACGCGCTTCGGGCCACCCCGACGGAGGCGTAGGCGATGATGTCGCGCGCGCCGACGAGATAGGAAACCTGCAGCAGACCGAAAAGAATAAGGCACAGCATGATGATCACCAAGCAGGACTCGATGAGCGCGGCGCCTCTTTTCTTTTTCAGCCGGTCACGCATGAAGCGCCCTTAATCTCCGGATCCGTCGGCGTCGAGATCGCGCAGGAAGTCGCGCGACGCGCCTTCGGACACTTCGTCGGCCGCGGAGGAATTGGAGTCGAGCTCGCTGGTGGCGCCGGCGAGTTTTTCCTGAATAGTGTCGCCGAACAGACCAAAAATAACCAGCGCCGCGATGGCGACCACGGCCACGATGATGATGTATTCGACCATCGCCTGGCCCTCTTTTCGTTTCAACTTCGCTTTCATTTCACTTCTCCTTGGTTGGTTCGAAATCAATAGTAGGCCACCAGGCTCAACACGCGGCCGCCATAGGCCTTGAAGGCGTAGAGCAGGAAGCCGCACATTCCGAGCATCGCGATGAACACTCCCAGGGCGACGACGTATTCCAACATCACCTGCCCGCTCTTTCCTGTTCTGTTCTTCCGTGGCTTCATCCCATACACCTCGACATAACGGTTTCCATCGATTGGAAATTGTACGCGTTTTTTTCCTGTTTGGAACATAAAATAGAGATAATACCCCCGCATTAAACCCACCCGTTCGGTCTCATTACAGT
>JARFRL010000272.1 GCA_029287275.1 Pontiella desulfatans | reverse complement strand
GCGGGCGCCGGCGCGGCGGTTTCCGCGGGGGGGGTCATTTCTTTAACAACTTCATTTTCGTCGTTCATGTTCACCTTTCAAAAATGGCGTCGACGGTTTTCCGCGTCGCCAATTCAAGTTCTCCCAAGGTTCCGCCGTTCGGAACCACGTAGTTCGCGCGCTTTTCTTTTTCACGCGTCGGCATCTGGGATCGTATTCGTTGCTCAGCCTCTCGCCGACTCAGTCCGCGCCGCTCCAGTCTGCGGAACACTTCCGCTTCCGGACTGGACACGCATAGCACCGCGTCGAATCCCAGCGATTCCATTCCACTCTCGAACAGCAGCGGAATCAACACCGCGGCGGACCGCCCTTCGGCCCGGCGCTCGGAGATCCACTTGGAGAGTCGCTTCCGAACGGCCGGATGCACCAACCCGTTCAGGACGCCTCTCTCCTCGGAATCCTCGAACACGATTTTTCCGAGAATTGGACGCGCTATTTCTCCCTCGCTCGAGAGGATCCGCTCACCGAAATGATCAACCACCTCGCGAAACACGGGAGACCCCTTGTCCATCAGATCGCGCGCGACGACATCCGCGTCGAGCACGGCGAAACCCATCTCGCCGAGGATCCGACCCACCTCCGATTTTCCGCACGCGATTCCACCGGTCACACCGACAATCATGGTTTCGCGTTTAAGATCCGACATGAAAAAAACTGGAATGGAGTGTTACGATTGGAATCCCCGGAATCGAGAGGTCTGTTTCACCTGAAACTGTTTGAACTTGTAAAAGTATTTAGGCGCGATGTCAACTCCCGCGACGATGTTTAAATCCACGAATTCAAGGCGAGCGCGCCCGCGTCGGCGTCGCTCGCGAGTCGGCTTTTTCTTTTGCTTTTTGATCCCCGAGTCCGTAGCTTGTTGATCTCCTAACTTTAGAGGGGCTCCACCGTTGTCCGCCGAAGACCCATATCAAACCCGCGCGACGCTCATTCAGCGCGTTCAAAACCAGCAGGACGAACAATCCTGGGAGGAGTTCGTCCGCGTTTACCGGCGATATATCTACGCGATCATCCGCAGCATGAACATCTCGGAGCACGACACCGAGGACATTCAGCAGCAGGTGCTGATCAACCTCTGGAACAGCCTGCCGAAAATGGACTACGAGAAAATCAATCGGTTCCGGAGTTGGTTGAGCACCGTCACGAAAAACTGCGTGACCGATTTCATTCGCAAACGCACCCGCGACGCGAACCGCCTTGAAAAGGCGAGCAAGGACGACACCCTCACCTATTTGAAAGCCATCCGTCTTCCGGAGATCGACAACATCGCGGAGCGCGAGTGGGAAATTCATCTAACCAACATGGCGCTCGAAAACATCGAGCCGCTTTTCTCCGGCAAAGCGGTCGCCGCGTTTCGACTCACGTTGAAAGGCAAGGACGTTGGGGAGATCGCTCGGGAGTTGGATCTTAAAGAGAACTCGGTTTACCGGCTTAAAAACCGCGTCAAGGAGCGGCTAATTCAGGAGATCCGCCACCTGCGGGAGGAGCTGGAGTAGCCTTTGATTTCTTTTGCTCCGTCGATTTGTTTTTCCGCCGCGCTTCTTTCTTCGCGTCGATCACTTGCATCTTCTCGCGCAGCGCGGTGATGGTTTCCGGAGGGAACTGATCCACGTCCAGCACGATCCGCTCGAGTTTGAAGCGCCCAATTTGATCGACGAAAACACCCGCGGAGCGATTGGCGACGGGCACGTTGGCCATGCGCAACTCCTTCAACCATAGACCTCGCAGTTCTGAAAAACCCTCCACATCGGTATCGCTGACGTCCAGCGAGGAGAGCTTCAATGGAGCGATCACGTTGCGACGATACACGCCGATGATGTTGATGGAAAACGCCGTGTAGGGCGCGCCGGACAGATCGAGATGGTTTCCATCTTTGGAAGCGATGAACTTGAGCGGCTTCTTTTGGGAGTGTTTGGTGTAGTTGAGTTTGTCGAGCACCGCGCCGGCGAGCGGGACGTAATCCTCCGGTTTCGCGGAAGCGGGACGGCGCCGCATGTGGTGGTAGTAAAGATAAAACAAGGTCATCTGATTGGCCGAGCGAGCCTCGTTGAACAGATCCGCGAGTCGCGCGTCCGTGAGCCGTTGATTATCGACCGGCTTAATCAGCGCGTATTTCCGGCTCAGCTCGATAATCTGCCCAACGCGCTTGGTGGTTTCGCCGGCGGACACGAAACTCTCGTTCGCCGCGTTGAATTCCTGCAACACGAAATGCAAGACGCCCTTCTGCTCGTACAGGTTCTTCCGCTTGACGGTGTCGATGTTTTCCTGCAGTCCGGTTTCCAGCAAGTTGATCATGGACGGCGCGTTCACGAAGTCGCGACTTCGCACGGTGTACGAGACCGCCTCGCCCAACCCCTCGCCCAACTGGCGGGAGAGGAGCTGCTCTTTTTTGTAGAGCTGGAAATTGGTCTCCGCCTTTTCGCGGGCGGCGATGGCTTCCGCCTTCTCGCGGCTGATCGCGACGAGATTCCCCGAGATGACGAACGCGAGCAACGCGAGGAAGAAGATCAGTAGAAACGCGACGCGATTATGCCGTTGAACCAGCAAAGAGATTTTGGTGATGGGCCCGGCGTGTTCCGCCAACGTGGGGTGGCCGGTCAGATACCGCCCGATCTCGCGGCGCAGCGCCATGACGCTTTCATAGCGGTCCGCGGGATCAAGCGCCAGCGCCTTCATGGTGACCGCCACAAGACTCTTGGGCACGTGGCGATCCGGCCGTCTTCGCCGCGGCGAGATGATTTTTCCCGCCCGCGTGTTCTGGATCACCTCGTTGGCGGATTTTCCCTCCACCGGAAGCTTGTGCGTGAGTAGCATGTAGAGCAACGCGCCGAGCGCGTAGATGTCGGTTCGCTCGGTTTTCACCCCGTACGCCTGCGTCTGTTCCGGCGCCATGAACCCCGGCGTTCCCTTCATGGTTCCCGACAGCGTCATGTCGTTCAGCACGTCGCCATCGAGAATCTCCACGTCCTCGCCCGTGCTTTCGCTCCCGGCATTGATGACCCGCGCCAAGCCCCAGTCGCAAACGAGCACCTCCCCGAACTCGCCAACGCGAATGTTGTCCGGCTTGATGTCCAGATGGAGCACGTTGCGCGAATGCGCGTAGGCGATCGCGTCGCAAACTTTGATGAAAATATCGAGCAAGGTCTCGATCGGATAATCGTCGTGGTATTTCTCGTCGCCGTCGCGCGACTTTCGAATGATCGATTTAAGACTATCGCCCGGAACCAGCTCCATCGAGAAGAACGGCGCGCCGTCCGCGTCCAGCCCCATGTTGTAGACGGGCATGATGTTCGGATGCGCGAGGTTCGCGGTCAGACGCGCCTCGCGTAGGAATTGCTCGAGGTCCTGCGGCTCCTGGCCGCGCACCGCCCGGGCCATGGCCACGCGGCGATCGAGTCGATGGTCGTGCGCGAGCGTGATCTTTTTTTCCCCGCCTTCCGCGATCGGCGCGATCTCGCGGTAACGCAATACGTTGTCGTGCAGAGAATTGAGAATCGGCGTGAGCGAGGCGATCTCGTCGTCCGACATTTCCAGCGAGTCGGTATTGTATAAACTGGCGAGGGTTTCATACCGCTCGCTGAAGTCCTTTTCCTGGTTCTTGCCGTCTTCGTCCGCCATGATGCGCATCCACTATTCGGATTTGTTGAATATAACTCGTTTTCAGCCAGAGCAAACCGTTAAAGCGCGGGAAATATCTCCAACAACTGGAGCGGATCGTCGAGCAGATGATCCGGGTTCGCTTTCGCGAGCGCCTCCCGCGTGTTGAGCCCCCAAGAAACCGCGACGGTTTTCGCTCCCGCGTGCCGGGCGCTGTCCACGTCCACGGTGGTGTCGCCCACGTAATAGAGCGTGGACGGGTCCAGCCCCTTTTGGCGGATGTATTTTTCCACCCGCTTCTTTTTGCTGAGAATGGCGCGCGTTGATTCGACTTCATCGAACCAGTTGATCCGGTGCTGCGACAGAAAAGCATGAACGTTTTTGGGACGGTTCGACGTCAGGATATCCATCAAATAGTCGCCGCTTTCATGAATTCGGGTCAACGCGTCCACCAATCCCTTGGGGGGTTGAACGCGGTCCATTTCGCCATGCATCATCCGCCGCGCGTGTATCGCGATGAGCGGCACCTTCCATAGAGGAATATCGAAGTGGTCGATGAACTCGCGTATGCTTAGATGCCGCAGTTCCTCGATCTCCTCTTCCGGCATGCGCCGATATCCGTAAACCCCTGAAAGACGGTTGAACACGTCGTGAATAAGCATCATGGTTTCGGCAAGCGTGCCGTCGAAATCGAACAAAATGGTGGTCTTTTGGTCAGTCATGTATCCGGAGAATATAAGCGCGGCGCGATGTCTTAACCAGTCGAAAACAGACGTCTTATTGAATATCGACCTTCGACATATAGGCTGTACATGAGCCGCCTCAACCCTTTAAATGAGCCGCTATGAATCATCTATTTCTAAAATCACTACTCCTGTCCGCGGTCTTCCTGACCCCGCCGCTTTCCCGCGCCATCGACTTCACCGAGCAGGGGGAATACGTGGGTTCGTCCGACTGCTTGGCCTGCCACGAGCGCTTTTTCGAACTGTGGAGCACCTCGCACCACGGGAAAGCCATGCAGGCCTTCAGCGGAACCTTCGCCCGCTCGCTGGTTCCGATGAAGGAACCGATCGACGTGCGCGGCGTCCGGTTCATCGTGGATCTCAACGCCAGCGGCGGCGTCATGCGTCAAATCGACCCCGACGGCACGACCACCACCTACCCCGTGCTGCACGCGCTCGGCGGCAAGAACGTGTTCTTCTTTCTGGTTCCGCTCGAGAAGGGAAAACTGCAGGTCGCGCCCTTGGCCTATCACGTCCACCGAAAAGACTGGTACGACGCCACCGGCAGCATGGTTCGCCACTTCCAGAACGGCCTGACCGACGAGGCGTTGGACTGGACGGACCGGCAACTCACCTTCAACACCGCCTGTCATGATTGCCACATCAGCCAGTTGCGTAAGAACTACGATCCCGAGAACGACAGCTACACCACCACCTGGAACGAGCCCGGCATCAACTGCGAGGTCTGCCACGGTCCCGCCGAGGCGCACGTGAAGGCCGCCGAAGAAGCCGCGGCCAACGGCACCGAACTCACCGATCTCAAACTCCTCCGCTTCCACGAGGATCTCGACATGGCGCAACGCGACGCCACCTGCGCTCCGTGCCACGCCAAAATGTCGCCGCTCAGCCGCGACTTCACGCCGGGCGAACAGTTCTTCGATCACTACGACCTGATCTCCTACGAAGACCCGGATTTCTACGCCGACGGACGCGACCTCGGGGAAAACTACACCCAGACGGGTTGGATGGCCAATCAGTGCTCCATCGCCGGCCAGCTCGAATGCATTCACTGCCACACCTCGAGCGGTCGTTTCCGCTTCAAGGAAAACCCGAACCAGTCCTGCCTGCCCTGCCACCAAGAGCGGGTCGACGAGGTGGTCGAACACTCCCAACACCCCGTGGAAGCGGGCGTCAGCTGCGTGGACTGCCACATGCCCATGACCGCGCAGGCGCACATGCACCGCTCCGACCACACCTTCCGCCCGCCGTCGCCCGCCGCGACGTTGAAATTCGGATCGCCCAACGCCTGCAACCTTTGCCACCACAATCCCGAGGCCATCAAAGGCGATTTTTACGGACACGAGAAAGAGGACGTCGAATGGGCCGCGAAACACGTGCAGGAATGGTTCGGCGAGAATTCGGGCGACTATATCCTGGAACAGGGCGACCTCATCCAGGCCGGGCGCGATGGCGACTGGGACAAACTACCCGAGATCCTCGCGTATTTCGATCATCCGAAGTGCGACCCCGCCGCGGCGGTTGGAATTCTTCGCCTGCTGGCGAACTGCCCCTATCCTGAAAAATGGCCCGTAATCCGAGGAGAACTGGAAAATAAAAACGAATGGGTTCGCTCCGCGGCCGCGGCCGCGTTGCAATACGACCCTTCGAGCGCGAGCACCAAGGCGCTGCTGGAAGCCACGACGGACGCGTTTGGCACGGTGCGCATCCGAGCGGCCGGCGCGTTGCTGGGCCGGAATCTGGCGGGCTACGGCGACGCGGAGCGCGCCGCCTACGAAAAAGCCCACGCGGAATATTGGAACTCGCTCGTCATCTGGCCCGACCGATGGTCCACGCACTACAACCAAGGCATTTATTTCGACCGCGCCGGCGCCCCGGAGAAAGCGCTCGCCGCCTACGAGAAATCGATGGAGCTGCGCAACGACGTGATTCAACCGATCATCAACGCCGCCATGGCGCACGCCCGTTCCGGCGACAGCACGAACTCGTACGCCCTGCTCATGAACGCGCTCAAGGTCGAGCCGAAAAACGCGATGGTGAACTTCAACCTCGCGCTGCTCGAAGCCGAGTTCAACCAGCTCGACCTCGCGGAAAAACGGCTGCGCGCGGCGCTCGAGTCGGACGACCAGATGGCGCAGGCGGCCTACAACCTCGGCGTGTTGCTCGCTCGGAACAACGACGCGGAAGGCCTTAAGTGGCTGGAAAAAGCCGCGTTGCTTGTTCCGGCGAACTGGACGTACACCTCGTCCTACCTCTACTTCCTTCAGCAGGCGGGCCGCGCGGGCGAAACCGAAGCGATGCTGACGCGCGTCATCGACACGGGCCGCGCCTCGGCCGAGGCCTACTTCACGCTGGCGGCGAACCTCGAACGCGAGGGCCGAACCTCCGAAGCGGCCGCGATCCACAAAAAAGCCAAGCTCGACAAGAACCTGCCCATGGAGGCCAAACGCCACGCCAGCCTTCAGGAACAACGCCTGCGATCCAGCATGTAACCGCGCCCCCGATCGCCCCCGGCTGATCAAGGTGCCAAGCGAACGACATGTGGAAATTTATTAAAATGTTGATCGGAATAGCGCTCCTGCCGCTGGGTTGGGCGGCGTCGACCGCGGTTTATCAGCTCTACCAGAGCTCGGTCGTCTCGGCCGTCGCGAACGACTGGAAATCGTGGGCCTTGCCCGCCGGCTTCCTGATCTGGGTGGTCGTGTTCTTCATTCTCCCCCGCCCCGCGCGCACCTACGTGCTCGGACACGAACTGACCCACGCGCTATGGGCGATCCTGATGGGCGGCCGCGTCGGGAAAATGAAAGTGGGCAAGGAAGGCGGTCACGTCGAACTCTCCAAGACGAACTTCGTGATCACCTTGGCGCCGTACTTCTTTCCTTTCTACACGGTGCTCGTCATCGCGGCGTACTATCTCGTCGGTCTGGCGGCCGACATGGAGCCGTACCGCGCCTGGTGGCTCGGCGCCGTGGGCCTGACGTGGTCGTTTCACGTCACCTTCACCATCAACATGCTTACGCAACGCCAACCCGACGTGCGGGAACACGGGCGCGTTTTCTCCTACGCCGTCATCTACATCATGAACGTGTTGGTGATTGGTCTCTGGATGGTCCTGATCGGCGCTCCGCGATTCGTCACGTTCGGCGAGCTGTTGCGGAGCGAGGCGATCACCGCGTACAATATCTCGTGGCAATGGATGATGCTGGCGTGGACGTGGGTGGCGAAGCTGTGGGAAAGCCGAGCGTGAGTTCCGCGGCCGGAAGCTACTCCGAGATCTCGAGCACTTCCGGGGCGATGGACTCGATCAATTCATGGCAGAGTTGCTCGACGTGCTCGGCCGAAGAGGAGTTCAACGCCTTTTGCGCGAGCTCCACCGCGTCGGAGTAATAGAGCTTCCGGATCACGTCCTTGATCATCGGCGCCAAAGACGGGCTCACGCTGAGCTCGTCCACGCCCAGCCCGATCAATAGCGGAACCAAGCGCGGATCCGCCGCCATCTGACCGCATACGCAGGTCCACAGCCCGTTCTTGTGGCTGACTTTCACGACGTGATCGATCAGACGAATAATCGCCATGTGCGTGGGCTTGTAGAGATGCGCCACGTTCTCGTTGCCGCGGTCCACCGCCATCGTGTATTGAATCAGATCGTTGGTGCCCAGGCTGAAGAAGCTCACGTGCGGCGCGATGATATCGGCGATGAGCGCGGCGGACGGCACCTCGATCATGGTTCCAATCTCGATCTCCTGATTGAACGGAATCCCCTCCTTGCTCAACTCGATCATGCATTGCCGCAACAGCGTGTTGGCGTCCATGACTTCCTGCACGCAGGAAATCATGGGATACATCATCCGCACGTTTTCATGCACGCTGGCGCGCAGAATCGCGCGGAGTTGCGTTTTGAACAGCTCCGGCCGCGACAGACAAAGCCGTATGGCGCGATCGCCCAGAAACGGATTGAGCTCGTCCGGATTCTCGAAGCCGCTCGGGAGTTTGTCCGCGCCCAGATCCAGCGTGCGAATGACGACCGGGGACGGATGCTGGCTTTTCGCGGCGCGGACATAGGATTCGAACTGCTGATCCTCGTCCGGCAGCGTTTCCACGCCGAGGAAGAGAAACTCGGTCCGGAAAAGCCCGATCCCTTTCGCTCCCCGCGCGCCGACCGCGTCCAGCTCCTCGAGCAACTCGATGTTCGCGGTGATGGGAACCAAATACCCGTCCCGCGTTTGCGGCGGCTTGTCGCGGAGCGTGCTGAGCTCCTGCGTGATCAGTTTCTGCTCTTCCTCGCGCTTGCGATATTCCTCCAACCGCTCTTCGCTCGGGTTCGTGAAAACAAGCCCTTTCGCGCCGTCGATCAGAATCAGATCGCCGGAGCTGACGACGGCGGAAATATTGTGAAGCCCCACCACCGCGGGCACTTCGAGCGCCTTGGCCATGATGGAGGTGTGCGAGGTTGAACTGCCCAGGTCGGTGACGAACCCCTTGACCTTCGCTTTGTCGATGCTCGCGGTGTCGGAGGGCGAAAGGTCGTGAGCCACCACGACGCAGGGCTCCTTGATCTGTTTCATTTGATCGAGCGTTTCGCCGGCCAGATTGGCCATGATGCGCTTCGTCACGTCGCGGATATCCGCGGCGCGTTCGGAGAGATAGGAATCCTCGACCTTGGAAAGCATGTCCGCGTAGCGGTTGGCCACCAACAGCAACACGGGCTCCACGTTGATCAAATCCCGCTTGATGGCGCGGATGACGTCCTCGATGAACGTGCGGTCGTCGACCACCAGCATGTGCGCGTCGAAGATGCTCGCGTGTTCGTCGCCCAGCACCTCGGCGACTTGCTTCTGGATGTGTTTGATCTGATCGTGGGTCGCGATCAGGGCTTCCTCGAAGCGCGCGATTTCGTTCGGAATTTCATCCGCGCTGATGGAGCGCTGAATGGCTTTGTCGGTATGCGGCGAAAGCAGCTGACATTTGAACACGGCGATTCCCGGGGAAACCCCGACGCCTTTCAGAGCGATCTCGCTTTTGACGCGTGCTTCAGCCACTGGACCTAGTCCTCGAAGAATTTATTAACGAAAAGCTCCTCGATCTCGTTCATGGCTTCCCGAGCGTCGCCGCCCGATGTCGTTACTTGCATCGTGCTGCCCGGATAACCTTCGATCGTCATCAAGCCCATGATGCTCTTGCACGACACTTTATTGCCATCTTTTTCAATGAAAATATCGCATTCGTATTTACCGGCCGCTTTCACCAGAAGCGCGGCGGGACGAGCGTGTATGCCATACTCGTTCTCCACCTTGAATTTTTTAACGAGCGTCTCCTCAGCCATTGCGCGCCCTGCCTCTCGTGAGCCGATAGATGATTTTATCGTCGAGCTCCTTGGCCGCGTCGTGCCCGAGCTCCTTCAGTTTCTGATTGAGCGCGGCGACCTCGACGATGTTGGCCATGTCGCGCCCGGAACGCACCGGCAACGTGATGCACGGAACGCGCACGCCCATGATCTCGATGTACTCGGGGTTGACGCCGGTGCGGTCCTCGTCGCCGGTCGGTTGCTTCAGGTCGATAACGAGGTCGAGTTCGGTCTGCCGACGGATCGCGGCCACGCCGAACAGACTGGGAACGTGAATGATTCCGAGCCCGCGGATTTCCATGTGATAGCGCGTGACCTCGTTGGCCCAGCACGCCAGATTACCGCGGCTGGTCAGGCGCACTTCCGTAACGTCGTCCGACACGAGACTATAGCCGCGTTCGATCAACGAAAGCGCGGTCTCGCTTTTACCAATGCCCGGGTCGCCGCGCAGCAGCACGCCGATGCCCATCAGCTCCATGCAGGTTCCCTGCACGCGCTCCTGCGGCGCGGTCAACTTCTCGAGCAGCACGGTGCACTCGTTCACGAAGTCCATCGTGACCATCGGCGTGCGCAACACGGGCACCTTGAAGCGCTCGGCGAGGTCCAGAATCTCCTTGGTGGCCTTGCGGTTGCGGGTAATCACCACGCCGGGAATCTGTTGCTCGAAGAGGTCCTCAAGACGCTTGAGCTTCTCCGATTGCGACAGACTCTTCAGATAGGTGAATTCGGCCAGACCGAAAATCTGCAGCCGCTGGTTCGCGAAATACTGAAAGAATCCGGTCAGCGCCAACCCCGGACGGTTCATGGCGGTTTCCGGAAGTTTACGATCCAAATACTGCTCGCCCGCGATTACGGTAAGCGACAGCTTTTCCGCGCCTTCATCCCACAGCGTTTTAACGGTTATGGCCACGATATATCTCCTGTTGAGCCTGTTTCGGTTTATTTGTGATGGTCTTGGATCTTGTCGCGCTGTTTGCGCATCTGGCGCTCGGCGTGCTCGATGGAACGGTCGATCGCGTCGTACAGGTTTTCCGATTTTTCCGTCGCGGAAACGTGGATGTGGTTGGCTCCTTGAATCACGACTTCCGAGACCTGCACGCGGGCCTCCACGTCAAGAATGACGCGCACGCTTTCTATTCGAGGGAACACGCCCAGACACCGCTCAAGCTTATCGTTGATGTGCGCTTTAACGTTGTCGGTTACAGTGACATGCCGTCCTGTGATACTTACTTGCATGGCTTGCTCCTTTCGTTTGTGTTACATGCTGAACCGCGGGCCAAGATACAGCTCGCGACTCACCTCGTCGTTCACCAAAAAATCACGATCCCCCTCGCTCAACACCTGCCCTTCGCATAACAGATAGGCGCGGTCCACCACCGCCAGCGTCTCGCGGACGTTGTGGTCGGTGATCAACACGCCAAGTCCCTGATCGCGCAGATCGCGCACGATGTCCTGCACATCGTTCACCGCGAGCGGGTCGACCCCGCTGAACGGCTCGTCCAGCAAAATGATGGATGGATTGGTCACCAGCGCGCGCGTGATTTCCAGTCGGCGGCGTTCTCCGCCGGAAAGCGTGTAGGCCTTCTGCTTGGCCAGGTGAGTGATCTTGAGATCGTTCAGTAGTTTTTCGAGGCGTTCTTTGCGCTCCTTGCCGGAGATGGGAAGCGTTTCGAGAATCGCCATCACGTTTTCGCTCACCGTCAACTTGCGAAAGATGGAGGGTTCCTGCGAGAGATAGCCCATGCCCATGCGCGCCCGTTTGTACATCGGCACGCGCGTGACGTTCTTTCCGTTGAAATAGACGTTGCCGCTGGTGGGCCGCACCAGCCCGACGATCATGTAGAAACTGGTGGTCTTGCCGGCGCCGTTGGGGCCCAGCAGACCGACGATTTCGCCGGCTCGCACCTTGATTTCGACTTCGCGGACGACCTCGCGGCCCTTATACGCCTTCACCAGTTTTTCGGTCTGGATCAGATAGGTTTCTTCAGTTGCCATTTACTCGTTCAAATCTTTCAGGAATTTCGCTTTGGTTTCCGCGTCCAGTCGCAACAGGACGCGGGCGTTCGGTTCGCAGACCATGCGTCGCGGCTCAAGCCATACTTTAATCCGATCTCCGGTCATCACGTGCGGCCCCTGCTTCACCTTCGGCTCCCCTTCCAGCGTGAACAATCCTTCGTTCGCGTGATAGGTCGCGCGCTCGGCCAACGCCCTCCTGTCATCTGATTGAATTATTACCTCGTCGCGGGCCTCGATCCAATCAATTTCGTGATCCTCTTTGAGATTAAGTCTAATTTCCTCGCAGGTCATCGTGGCCCGCGGATCGCGTACCCGCGCCGCGCCGATCAGCTCGACCGTTCGCGCGCGTTCGTCATAAACCAGCCGATTTCCGCGGATTTCGGTCAATCCGTTCGTCGAGGAGGGAACGCCGTCCACGGCGAACGCGTCGGCCGAGCCCTCCATCACCACGTTTGGTTCGCAGATCATCTCGCGGTTCCCCTCCGCGGTCCTGAATTCGAAGCGCTCCGCCGCGATTCGATTGCCTCGGAACGTGATCACGCCGCGGCCTTCCAGCCGGGCGCGGTCCCGCGCCGCGTCGTAAAACGCCGAGGCGCCCGTGGCGAGCACCTCGCCGTAACGGATGCTCACCGCCCCCTCGGCCGTGGCGCGTTTCAACTCGTTCTCTTCCGAAAACCAAATTCGCACGTCGTCGCCCGAGATCGAGTTGGTGCTTTCCGAAAGCGTCGCGCCCCCCGACAGCCACGCGAAGGATCGGACGAGATCATAGATCGCTTCCTCGGCGCGCGCGGTTCGCTCGCCGCTCGCGGCGGCCACCCCGCCCTTCATCTCGATCCGTTCCACGACGAACCGATCCGCGACGCTGAAGCGACCGATCAAGCTTTCCGTTTCAAGGGCGCCCTGGTCGTCCTCCACCACCACGCCGCGATCCATGCGAACGAAGCCGCCTTCGTAATCGAACGCGAGCGTCTCGCTCGTCAGCAGGGTCTCGCCTTCTCCGCGGCGAACCGACTTCATGCGCTCCAAGGCGCGGACGTACGGCGCGAACTCCTCGTCGGGAACGGCCTCGCCCACCACGATCTCCTCCTCTTGGCCGCGCGCCGCCGGAACCGCGGCCGCGGTGTCGCCAATGGCCTCGATGTCCGCCCACTCCGCCTCTTCCTCGGCGCTCCGTTCGGGTTTCGAACAGGAGACCACAAGCAAGGCCGCGCCGCAGACGATGAGCGACCACCCCCGACTCATGGCGCCACCTTCCGCGCGTCGCGCGCGGACGCTTTCACCAACACGGTGGAATCGTGGAGAATCTCGAATTGGTTGTTTTCGGAGCTGAAGCGGAAGCCGCGGCCGGAAATGGTCATCTCCTCCATGTCCAGCAACACGTCGCCCTCGGAATAAACCACCAGCGTGTTCCGGCCGTCCACGTCCACGATTTTCGTGAAGCAGGCGGGCGCGAAAACCGTCGCGAAAACCTTCTGATCCTGGAACACGTCGATTCGCAGGTTGGCGACCTCGGCCACCCCGCCCTCGAGCACCTTCGCGTGACCGCCGTACAAGCGCGCCTGGAGCTCGCCGTTTTCGTCGTAATACGGCGCGCGGACCCCGGCGACCTCCATGCCGGCTTCCATGTACTCATCGAGCTTGGAGGTGGATGGAACCTCGGCGTCCTGAGCGAAGGCCGCGGCCGCGACCAACAGGGCCGAAAGATAGATCAGAAGAGGTTTCATATATCTGCCGGCATTAAAACAAAAGGCCGCGAAGAGCGCGAAGCAAAAAGCCCCGCTTCTTCACGGCCCGAACGGCTTCGAACGCGGCGTTTAGCCGACTTCGACGAGGCTCGGCGTGTAATCCGCCGGCGGCTCGTACCCCAGCAGCGTGATGCAGGTCGCCGCGAGGTTCGCGATGCCCGCGTCGGCGACGTCCGCCGCGCGCGCTTTCGCGGCGCCGGACGGATCGAACACGATCGCGGGAACCGGGTTGAGCGAGTGCGCGGTCTTGGGTTTGCGCTTGCCGTTCTCGTCGAGCTTCAGCTCGCCGGTTTTCTTGTCGAGCTCGCACATGTCGTCCGAATTACCATGATCCGCGGAGCACACCATGATTCCGTTGGCTTTCTTCAGCGCTTCCATGATCCGGCCGACGCCTTGATCGACGGCTTCGACCGCGGTTTTCACCGCGTCGAACACGCCGGTGTGGCCGACCATGTCGCCGTTCGGGTAGTTGACGCGGATGAATTCGTACTCGCCGCTTTCAATCGCTTTGACCACTTCGTCTGTCACCTCGACGGCCTTCATGACCGGCGCGTCCTCGAACGGGCAGACGTCGGAGGGGATTTCCATCCAGGTCTCGGTCGCGAACTTGCCGGAGTTGTTGCCGTTGAAGAAATAGGTTACGTGCCCGTATTTCTGGGTTTCGGAGATCGCGAACTGTTTCACGCCCGCGTTGGAAAGGTATTCGCTCATGGTGCGGTCGATCGCGGGCGGGGTGACCAGATATTTCTCCGGAACGCCCAGATCGCCGTCGTACTGCATCATGCCGGCGTAGATCACGTCCGGCTTCGGCCCGCGGTCGAACTCGCTGATCTCGTCGGCTTCGAACGCTTTGGTGATTTCCAGCGAGCGGTCGCCGCGGAAGTTGAAGAAGATCACGCTGTCGCCGTCGACGATCGGGCCGACGGGCGCGCCGTCGCGCTCGATCACGAAGGCGGGCAGGTCCTGATCGAGGATGCCCGGCTTGTCGGCGCGGAAGGTTTCGATGGCTTCCTTCATGGTCGCGAAGGGGGTGGCTTCCGCTTTCACGTGGGCTTTCCAACCGCGGTCGACCATGCTCCAGTCGGCGTCGTAGCGGTCCATCGTGATGTTCATGCGGCCGCCGCCGGACGCGACGGCGTAGTCCACGGAACCGTCGGAATTGATCGCGGCGAGAAACGCGTCGAAACGCTCGACGTATTCGAGCACGGAAGTCGGAGGAACGTCGCGGCCGTCGATCAGCGGATGAACGCGGGCTTTTTTAACGCCCTGTTCTTTCGCCTTCAGCAGCATCGCTTCGAGGTGGTTGATGTTGGAGTGGACGTTGCCGTCGGAGAAGAGGCCAATGAAGTGCAGCGCGGATTCCTTGGCGTTGACGTTGGCGACGAGCTCTTGCCAGACGGCGCCTTCGTACATCGAGCCGGATTCGATCGCGGCGCCGACCAGCGCGGCGCCCTGCTCGAACACGCGGCCGCAGCCGATCGCGTTGTGGCCGACCTCGGAGTTGCCCATGTCGCCGTCGTCCGGCAGCCCCACCGCGACGCCGTGCGCCTTGACCTCGCTGTAAACCGCGTTCTCGCGCAGCCAGTCCAGATTCGGGGTGTTCGCGATTTTCACGAAGTCGGAGTCGGGGTTCTTGCCGATGCCGACGCCATCCATGATGACCAGTACGACCGGCCCCTCGGGACCGCTAAACGCTTCGTTTTTCTTCAATTGTTCCATGATTCGTCATCTCCAAGTTTCGAGGTTTTCCTTAAAAAGTCCGGGAAATATGCCCTTCCGAGCTCCCGTTGGCAAAATAATTAGAAATCCGATTCTAGCGCGAAATGGCCAGGCCGATCCGGTAGGTGGTGGTTTCCTGGTCGTAAAGGCGAAGCGACTCCCCATACCCGTGGAAAATCTGGCCCACCGCGAAGAGGTTCAACGGCTGGATGGGATAGGACGCGGTCAGCTCGACCGCCCCATATCCGCGCTCCATGCCCTTGCGCAGTAGGGTTTCCACGGCGAATCCTTGATGTTTCCCGAATTTGAGATGGAGTTCGCCATAACCATAATACTCCGCGATATCGCTCATCGCGTCCCCGACCGCGAACGGAATCCAGAGCTTTGGCGTCGCGACGAATTGCCAGTCGCCCGTTTCGCCCCACGTCCAATAGGGCTGGATGTAGATCCGCTCCCACGTGCGGCCGAACACCTCGTCGCGGCCGTTCGATTGATGCTGATAGCCGCCCCGCAGATCAAATTGAGCCTCGAACAGACTCGGGGCCATGCCGCGGGAAAGCCAGAACAGCTCCGGGCTGAAATAACTGTCCAGATAGTTGTTGGGATAGGGCGCGGAATCTTCCTCCAAATCCCAAAACATTTTCTGTGAATAGCCGAAAAACAGGGTGTTGACCGGAGCCAACCACCACGGATCGAAGGTCCCCCGCTCCACGAAGCGGTATTTGAATGAAAACTGGAGTTTCATCTCCAAAATCGGATCGTTCCCAATCAGCGCGAGATTCGGTTGATGAAACGAAAGGCCCTGCCGCGGGTTTTCCATTTCTTGAAAGTCGTTGGTTTGGGCCAAGACGACCGGCGCGACGGCGAGCATCAGACAAAACGCGAGCAAGCGGCTCATTTATACGTCTCCTCCAAGGCCGGAAAGAAACCATCTTTCTCCGGCGTCGCGTTCACCAAACGGGCGAAATCCGTGTTCGCCACGAGCTCGGCCGCGCTCCAAAGGCCGCGCCATCGCGCCGCGTCCCATCGCCATCAATCCCAGCGCCAGCAGGCTTCTTCGAATCATCCATTCCCCCATGCGTGAATAAGCCTCGTAACGTAGCGGAAATCCGCCGCGATTCCAACCCCTTCAAACGGGGCTTGTGTTTTCCGGCGGCCGCGGCCACTATCCCCGCCCTTTTCCACCAACCAAGGAACCCCCAATGAACCCGTGGGTCTTGCTAGACGAAACCACCGTGCCCGGCGACGACGGCCAAATGAAGCTCTATCAGCGCGCCTTCGAATTCTCGATCTCCGTCAACGGCGAAGAGTTGATGAACAGCCGCATGCATGGCTCGGAAGACGCCCTCGCCGAACTCGCCTGCGAACGCGTCCGAACGCGCCAAAACCCGCGCGTGCTCATCGGCGGGCTCGGCATGGGCTTCACCACCCGCGCCGCCTTGGACGGCTTGGGCGAAACCGCCGAAGTCGTCGTGGCCGAACTCGTTCCCGCGGTCGTCAAATGGAACCGAAGCCATCTCGCCGAGCTCGCCGACAACCCGCTCGAAGATCCGCGGACCATCGTCCGCGAATCCGACGTCGGACTCGTCATCCGCGAAAAAGCCGCCACCTACGACGCGATCCTGCTCGACGTCGACAACGGCCCCGACGCGCTCACCCACGAAGGCAACGA
>JARFRL010000249.1 GCA_029287275.1 Pontiella desulfatans | reverse complement strand
GCCTACGCCAAGCTCGTCGGCCCCGACACCAACGAACCGGGCACGCTCACCGAGCCGCGCGCGTTCAACCTGATGTTCAAAACCTACGTCGGCCCCGTCGAGGAAAGCTCCAACGTCGCGTATCTCCGCCCCGAGACCGCGCAGGGCATCTTCGCGCAGTTCGGCAACGTGATGTCGACCGTCCGCAACAAGGTGCCTTTCGGCATCGCGCAGATCGGAAAAGCCTTCCGCAACGAGATCAATCCGCGCAACTACACCTTCCGCTCCCGCGAGTTCGAGCAGATGGAACTGGAGTTTTTCATCAAGCCCGGCACCGACGCCGAGCAACACGAATATTGGGTGACCGAGCGCCTCAAGTGGTACGAAAAGGTCGGCCTGCCGGAAGGTCGCATGCACCGCGACATTCATGAGGGCGACGCGCTCGCGCACTACGCCTCGGCCTGCACCGACATCATGTACGACTTCCCCTTCGGCACGCAGGAGCTCGAAGGCATCGCCGCCCGCGGCAACTTCGACCTCACGCAGCACCAGAACACCGCGGGCAAGAAGCTGGAATATCGCGACGAGGAAACGAACGAGACCTACCTGCCGCACGTGATCGAGCCCTCCGCGGGCGTCGACCGCATCGCCCTCGCGTTGCTGTGCGAAGCGTATCGCGAGGAATGGATCAACAAGGAAACCGGCGAGATCCTCACCGCGGAAGTCGGCGCCAAACGCGCGCCGGAAGGGCATGAAGCCCGCACCGTGTTGCGCTTCTCGCCCTGCGTCGCGCCGTACAAGGTCGCGGTGTTGCCGCTCGTTAAAAACAAAGAACCGTTGGTGGCGAAAGCCCGCGAAGTCTACGAGATGCTCGCCAAGCGTTGGAAAACGTTCTACGACCAAACCGGCGCCGTTGGCCGACGCTATCGTCGTCAGGACGAGATCGGCACGCCGCTCTGCGTCACCGTCGATTTCGAGACCATCGAACAAGACGATTGCGTGACGATCCGCGACCGCGACACCATGGAACAGATTCGTCTGCCCATCGCGGAGCTCGAAGCCTACATCGCCAACATCGTCGACTTCTAAGTCGACGAACCGTTGGATCGCGAAAGCCCGTCAAACGACGGGCTTTTTTCGTGCCGGCGCCATGTTGTTCTTATTTTTTCATAAAAAAAGCCCCGTTTGAAAACGGGGCTTGAACCGGCATATCAAGTCGGATTCTACTCGGCCATTCCTTCGGCCTTCATTTCTTTACAGCAGGGCTTGTCGCAATCGGCCGGGCATTCCTTCTTCGCGCAGCAGGCTTCGCCTTCCGCGCAACAGGCTTCGCCGCCCCAAGGGCACGCGCAACCCGCGAGCCCCGCGACCAACAACAACGCCGCCATCATATGCAGTGCTTTTTTCATTACCGTATCTCCTTTGTTGTTTACCATTTAATCCGAGCCCTCGCGCTGTCGCCGCCGAGCCTCAAAAACTGATTTCGTCGAGTATGGGAAGAATCTCGTTGGTGTTCTTTTCCTCGGTGGCGTCGAACAGATCTCCGATGGCCGTGATCGACCGCGCGGCCTTCCAGCGCGCGAAGGATTCCGGCGTCACGCCTTGAATGGCCAGATAGCCGCCGATGGGATTGGACGCCATATCGAAATCGGGCTCGTGAATCGCGCGTTCAACGAACGCTTCGAAGGGCCCGGCGCTGCCGTGCACGAAATTATCGCGGCCGGGGAACTTGACGGGATATTCGGAATAGAGCTGCCCGCGGAAGCTTTCGGGCACCGCGTTGCTGGCGTTGGTCGAGCCGAGCACCTTCTTGCGGAAAGCGGACCAGGAGGTTTTTTCGGAATCAAACTCCACCACGTAATAGCGGATTTCCGTCTCGGGATGATAGAAATTCGCTTCCATGGAGGGATAAAACGCGTTGACGCAATACGCGTCCAGTTCCGAGATATAGGCCATGATCACGCCATCCTGCAGCTTGACGGTCTTTCCGCCCGCGAAGAGCCGATTCCAGTGGTTGAACAACTGATGGACACTGATCCCTTTGGCCTTCAGCAACGCAACGGTTGACAGAATCCTTCCCGCGGCGACCTCGTCCTCCCAGGTTTTTCCGAACGACGCCGCGAACTTCTCTTTACCCGCGACGTTCACGGCAAGCGGATCGGCGTGAACCGCGGTGCTATAGATGAGATAGTGCTTGCGAATCACCTCGCGCGCGGCGAGCTCCGGGCCGGTGACCTTTTTGCTTACTACGAACGAGAATCCTTTGGACTCGAAAAACGTCCGAGCCAGCTCGTCGAGACGAGCGGGTGATAAATCAATTCCGAGATGATGAACCGGTTTGGTGAAAATGACCGCTTGATTGACCGACATGTAGCCTCCAATGGATTAATTGCCGATCAACTTACCCCGCCAACTGGCTCAAATCAACGAGTTTTATAATTCTTGGAAACCGGCGCGATGGCGCTAACCCATCGAAGCGGAAAGCACGGCGGCGCGGACGGCCTCTTAGGTTCCCCTCTGAAACTTAGCCACGGGCTAGGCTTACTTCAACGCGCGAACAACATCGGCTTCGAGGGCCGCGAGTATTTCCGCCAGCGCGGTGTTGTACGCGCGGATCAAGGCCTCGGCGGAGGTATCCGCGATCTCCACGCGGCGTTCGTAATCCTTGGAGAGCAGAACGCGGTCTCCGCGAGACAGTTCGTCGAGCAACGTCGCCTTGATTCGCAAGACGGCCTTTTTCTCCACCGTGTCGCCATGGAATTCCATCACGGTCGTCACCAGCGCGTGCGATCTCCCCGCGCGATCGACCAACGAGACTTCCTCGAAGATCCCGCTCGCCGACAACCAGGCGAACAGCTCGTTGCGGAAGTTCTCGGACGGCGACAGCAGCAGTTCGCTGTAGTAGCTGGTGGTGTATTCGACGTCGCTTTTCTTGAGGATCAGATTGCGCACGTTGAACGGCGGCAGCACGTTCACCGAGTCGATCCAGAGCTTGGGGGCGAGCGCCGCGTCCAACGGCGGCGCGGCGCGGCTCGTTTCAACCATGTAGGTTTTGATGTCGATGCTTTCCTGCCAGAGCTTCACGCAGCCCGTCAACGCGAGCAAACAAGTGAACGAAAGTAGCGCGGTCAGACGGTTCATCGTTTTCATTAGTTCTTCCTTTCGCGGCCAAGATTTTTTTCCGGGGGTTCGGAGAGTAGCATGCCTGGATGGCGTTTGATCATGCGAATGAACTCTTTGGTGTCTTCCGTGATGTATCGAAGATTCAACATGATCTGATCCATGTCGTAGGACGAATCCGCGATAATCCCCTGAATCATCTCGATGGACTCGACGAGATTCGTGGAGACGGAGGGCAGTTTGTCCGCGGCGAGACTCACGTTCGCGATCACGTCCTCCGACGCGGCCGCGACGTTTCCGGTGACGCGCTCGATATGAACCGCGGACTGGTTTAGGTTGCTGGTAATGGACTCCACGTCGTCGCCGATCGCCTTGAGATTGATCGTGTTGATTTCCGCGGCGACGCGTTCGATGGAGCGACCCAGCAGCGTCATCATCGCCGGCGTGGAAGGGATGTAGGTGTATCGGGGGTTCCAGTCGATCTCGAGCGGCGTCGCGTCGGAGTCGGGATGGAATTCAGCCTCGAGAAAGGAAAGGCCCGTGATGCCCTGCGGCACGAGTCTCAGGCGGAGGCCGTTCTTGATCATCTGTTGAACCTCGCGGTTCCACTCCTCCTCGTTTTCCATGAGATCGCGGTCCTCCAAGGCGACCCGCACCATCACGTACATCTTGCGCGTGTCGTACACGGAGGTAACCAGCGCGATCTCGCTCACGTTCCCCGCCTTCACTCCGCGAAACTTGAAGGGCGTTCCAACGTCGATGCCCTGCACGGACTCGTCGACATAGGTTTCGATGAAATATTTCGGCGAGCGCATGGCGTCTTGACTGACCACCACCGCGCCGATCAACCCCAACGCCGAGGCGGCCAGCACGAAAACACCGATCGCGAAATAATGCGGTTTACTACTCATCGTCTTCTCCCGTTGTTCCGGTGGCCTGACTTTTTCGATTAAAGAAATCGCGCACCCATTGGTCCTCGTGCGTGTCGCGCAACGTCGCCGGATCGCCCTCCGCGATGATCTTCTTGGCGCGCGCGTCGAGCATGATGACGCGGTCCGCGATCTTGTAGATGCTCGGCAGCTCGTGCGTCACGATCACGAAGGTGATTTTCAGCGCGCGCGCCAGCTGGATGATCAATTCATCCAGTTCGGCGGCGGTGATCGGGTCCAGGCCCGCGGAGGGTTCGTCGAGAAACAGGATCTCGGGATCCAGCGCCATGGCGCGGGCGATGGCGGCGCGTTTTTTCATGCCGCCGCTGATCTCCGAGGGCATGAGATGGGCGAACTCCGCGAGACCGACCAGACTCAGCTTCATTTTGGCGATCAGCTCCCGCGCCGCTTTGTTCAAGCTCGTGAACTCCTCGAGCGGCAGACAGACGTTTTCGAGCAGCGTCATCGATCCGAACAGCGCGCCGCTTTGGTACATCACGCCGAAGCGCCGGATCAGCGCGTCGCGTTCCGCGCCGGTCGTCGAGACCACGCTGGCGTCGCCGACGCGGATATCGCCCGCGAACGGATGGTAGAGACCGATCATATGTTTGAGCAGGGTTGATTTTCCACAACCCGACCCTCCGAGGATCACGAAAACCTCGCCGCGCTTCACCGTGAACGACAAGTCGTCGAGCACGAGCCGCTCGCCGTAGCGCGCCGTGAAGCCTTCCACCGTGATGATCGTTTCCCCGCTCATTTAGATTCCCAGATAGTAAAACAACACCGCGAACAGGCCGTCGGCGATAACGATCATGATGATTGAACTCACTACCGCGCGGGTCGCGGAGTTGCCCACCGCGCTGGCGCCCTCGCCCGTCCGAAGTCCGCACAAACATCCCGCGCCCGAAATAAGCAGTCCGAAAATGATCGATTTGGATAGTCCGCCCAGATAGTCCGCGGCGGTGACGGAACCCAATATACGGTTCACGTAGGTAACCAACGGGAAGCCCAGGCTCATCATCACGACCGCGCCGCCCATCATGCCGAACACGTTCGTGATGACCGCGAGCAACGGCGTCATGAGCGTCGCGGCGGTGACCCGCGGAATCACGAGAAAACGCACGGGGTCGAGCCCCATGGTCGTGAAGGCGTCGATCTCCTCGTTGACCTTCATGGTGCCGATTTCCGCGGCGAACGCGGAGCCCGTCCGGCCCGCGACGATGATGGCGGTGATCAAGGGGCCCAGCTCGCGGGCGACGGATTTTCCCACGAAGTCGGCGATGTAAATCTCCGCGCCGAACTGTTTCATGAGCACCGCGCCTTGGAACGCGAGAATCAAGCCCACCAGAAAACCCAGCATCGCGATGATGGGAAGCGCCTTGGGGCCACTCGCCTCGATCACGAGGAAAAAATCCTTGGCCCGCATGCCGCGCGGATGAACGATCGCTTGAAGCAACCCGACAAAGAGCTCGCCCATGAATGCCACGTGGTCCTTGACGCCGCGGATCGCGTCGCAGAACGCCTCGCCAATTCCCTCGACCAAATCCCGGCCGTTCTTAGGCGCGGGTTCGGCGATCTCGGAAAGCTTTTCCGCGGGATACAAATCCAGCATTTCCTGAATATCGGCTCCCAGTCCGTTGAACTCGACGGGGATTTTCAATCGACGGGCGACCTGACGGACGTGAACCAGCAGCGCGGCGCCGGCGCCGTCCGCGTAGTCGACGCCCGCGCCGTCCAGTTCGATGGCCGCGAGCCGTTTGGTTTCCAGCAGCCCGCGCGCCTTGGGCCAGAGCGCCGTCACGCCGGCCGCGTCCAACCGCCCGCCAACCACCATTGAAAGTTTCCCGTTGTTAACGGTTCCTTCAAAGGAGGCGTTCGAGTTGGACTCTTTCTTTTTCATCAATGCTCGTGGTTGCTGATATGTTCCTCGCAAAAACATTTTCCACAGGTCGAACAATACCGAAAGTGCGCGCCCGCGTCGCTTACATCCGTCACCCCGCACGCCGCGCATTCATGCCGAACCGCCGATTCCGCCGCGCGGTTCTCCGCGACGAACGCTTTCCTCCGTTGACCCGATTTAAGGCCGCGGATGAAGTCCTTGCCGAAAAAGAGTCCGTAGTTGATGAGCGCGGCGGCCACGCCGAGGCGACTCCCCACGTCGGCGGAAAAGAGGCTGAGCACGTACGCGGCCGCCGTAAGCCACCCGAGCCACTTCACCTTGACCGGCAGAATGAAGAACAGGCGAAACTCCACGTTGGGAAACAACGTCGCGAAGGCGAGGAAAACGCATCCCAGAAAATAGGTGTTGGTGATGATTACGCCCGGGTTGATGAACGCCATCAAAACGGTCAACAGATACCCCGTTACGACAAACAGGTTGAAACGGAACGTTCCCCATTGTTGTTCCAGCGCGTTTCCGATCATGTAAAAGATGTAGAACGCGAAGAAAAGCCACAACGGACTCATGGTCCGCGGCAACATCATGAACGACAACAGCCGCCACCATTGCCCGCGGTCGATCACCGAGCTGCCATGAAGAATGAGGTCGGCGTAATCCGCCCGATTGGCCATCAACATCACCACGCCGATGAGCTGGATCGCGATGAGATAGACGGCGAGGTTGGGGATCGCCCACGAGCCGAAGCGTTTTTCAAGTTTAGTCATCAAATCCATCCGAAGCACGGTAGTGAAAACTTCGAATGGTTGGAAGTGCCGATTCGGCCCAAATCAGTCTTTATACCGCGTGATTCCGTAAAGATCGGAACGGCGATCCTTCAGATTCCGGACGCTGCCGCGGGAGTGTAGTTCTTTGAGCAGATCCAAATTGACGTCCGCGATCAACACCATTTCGGTGTTCGGCGTCGCTTCGGTTTTAACGGTGTTGGTCGGGAAGGAGAAATCCGAGGGCGTGAAAATGGCGGACTGCGCGTATTGAATGTCCATGTTGTTCACGTTCGGCAGATTGCCGACCGCGCCGGCGATGACGACGTAGCACTCGTTTTCGATGGCGCGCGCCTGCGCGCAGTGCCGCACGCGCATGTAGCCGTTTTGCGTGTCGGTCAAGAAAGGCACGAAAAGAATCCCCATGCCCTGATCGGCCAGAAGGCGGCACACCTCGGGGAACTCGACGTCGTAGCAGATCAGAATGCCGATCGTTCCGCAATCGGTCTCGAACGCCTGGACGCGGTCGCCGCCCGACATGCCCCACGCCTCCACCTCCGAAGGCGTCGGGTGGATTTTATGAAAGTGGTCATAGGTGCCGTCGCGGCGGCAGAGAAACGAAACGTTCAGCAAACGGCCGTCTTCCGCCACTTGCGGCATGCTACCCGTGATGATGTTCACGTTGTAGGAAACCGCGAGCTCGGCGAACCGATCCCGCACGCGATCGGTGAATCCCGCCAGCTCGCGGATCGCCTTGGCCTCGGGCAGATGATTGTGGGGCGACATGAGCGGCGCGTTGAAAAACTCGGGGAACAACACGAAGTCCGCTTTGTAGTCCGAGACCGCGTCGACGAAATATTCGGCCTGCTCCATGAGCTTGTCCACGCTGGCGAAAGGCCGCATTTGCCACTGCACGAGTCCGACGCGCACCTCGGTGCGCTCCATGTTCAACACTTTGGGGTCGGGCTGGTAGTAAATATTGTTCCATTCGAGCAGCGTCGCGTACTCCCGACTTTCCACGTCGCCCTCGAGATAGTTTTTCAACACTTTGCGGACGTGGAATCCGTTGGACAACTGGAACGAAAGCGTGGGGTCGTGGATTTCCTTGCCCTGCACTTTTTCGATGTAGACCCGCGGGCTCATGGTCGCCGCGTGGTTTTTATAATTCGGGATGCGACCGCCGGCCATGATCGCCCGGAGGTTCATGTTTTCACAGAGTTCCTTGCGGCCTTCGTACAATCGACGTCCCAATCGCATGCCGCGATATTCGGGATGCACGAACACGTCGATTCCATAGAGCACGTCCCCTTCCGGATCATGCGTGCTGAACGTGTGGTCGCCGTGGATCTCGTCGTAGGTGTGGTCGTCGCCGAAGTCCGAGTACTTGATGATCAGGGCCAGGGCGCTGGCCACCACCTTGCCATCGAGCGTGATGCACAGTTGCCCTTCGGGAAAAATCTCGAGCAGTCGGCGAATGTCTCCCTCCGTCCACGAACCCAGTCCGGTTCGCTCGTAGGCCTTGTCCATGGAACTTCGCAGACTGACGTAATCCTCGATATGGAGGTGACGCAACTCGATGACTTCTTGGTTTTCCTCGTTCATGCCCCACCCTTTTTTCGTGACTATGACGAGTGAATACTCCTCGAGCCGCGAGAAGTAAACTCCGAATCGCGGGGAGTCCCTAGGACTTGCAGCCGCAGCTTTCCGCGCCGCAACCGCCCGCGACTTTATTCGCGAGTTCCTTGATGACGGAGTACGGGAAGAAGCCGGTGTTATGGCCGTCGGACCAGTCCACCATGATCGCGTAGTTCCCGATGACGCCCACTTTGTCCGGATGGATATCCACTGGTACCGACGCCGGATCGAGCAAGGGTTTACGCGTCATTTCGTCCACGCATAACGCGCAGGAACAGGCGCGGCGCAACGCCGCGTTGGAAACGGTCGAGGTCTCGCCGTCCGACCAGGTGAGCGTGATCGTCTTCGCGTCGAAATCGATCTTCGGCCGGTCCTGCTTATCCAACAGTTTTTTGCCGAGCGCGCGGATGATGACGTCCGTGGTTTCGTTGGCGATGCCGCTCTCCGCGAGCGCGTCCAGCGACCCGCTCAGGTTTCCGGTGATCGGTAGCTCCGCGATGGTTTCAATCCCGAAGCGCTCTTCCAGTTCCTTGCCGCCCGACTCGCCGAAGATGTAATGCTTTTTGTCGCAACCATCACACATGAAATAGGCCATGTTCTCCACGACGCCCAACACGGGCACGTTCACCTTGTCGAACATCATGATGCCTTTGCGCACGTCGGTCAGCGAAAGCTGGTGCGGCGTGGTCACGATCACCGACGCGTCGATCTGAACGGCCTGGGAAATGGTCAACTGAACGTCGCCGGTTCCCGGAGGCATGTCGATGACGAGATAATCCAGCTCGTCCCACAGGGTTCCATGCAACAGCTGCGTCATGTACTGCGCGACCATCGGCCCGCGGATCACCGCCGGCCCGTCGCCCATCAAAAAGCCGAACGACATCAGCTTGATGCCATCCACCTCGTGCGGGATGAATTTGTTATCCGCCGTGGCGCGCACGCCGGGTTGATGCAGATTGAACAGCGTGGGCACGGACGGGCCGTAGATGTCGGCGTCCAACAAACCGACCTTCGCGCCGCGGGAACCGAGCGTCTTGGCCAACAGGGCCGCGACGGTCGACTTGCCCACGCCGCCCTTGCAGGAGCTGACCGCGAGGATGTATTTCACGTCTTTGAGCCCGCTATCCTCCGCGGACATTTGGCGCCCCTCGCGCTTGCGGGCGGTCATGGTCGGCAACACCTTGTCCACGCCGGGCAGATCGCCCACGAGGTCGATCGCCTGTTTCTGGAAAACCGGACTCAACGGACACGCCGGCGTGGTCAGCTCGATCGTGAACGAAACCGCGCCTCCATCAATTACCATGTCTTGAATGAATCCCAACGACACGATGTCGCGTTGAAAGTCGGGGTCGATGATTTTGCTCAGTTCCGCGAGCACTTGCTGTTCAGTAACCATTAGAAATCCAATCTTTTAAATTAAACCCAACGCGAGAAGCGCGGCGGTGGACATGTTGTCGCGCGTCCACGGAGGATCGAACACCAGCTCGACGTCCGCGTCGGAAACGCCTTCGGTTTCTTTGACGGCTTTTTGAATGTTTCCCGGAATACGTTCGGCCTCCGGACAGTTCGGCGCGGTGAGCGTGATGCGCACGTAGACCTTGTTGTCCTCGTCGATATCCAGATTGTAGATCAGGCCGAGGTCGTAGACATTGACCGGAATTTCCGGGTCGAAAACCATGCGCAACGAGCGGACGACCTGCTTGTGAAGGTCGGGGTTCTTTTCCTCGAGCGGGAAGCGTTCTTTTTTCGTTTTTCCAAACATAATGATTGATCCGTGGTGCGTGTGAGACGTGATGGTTTGTTATTCGGTGGAGACTTCGCCTTGAATTTTTTTCAGCGCGGCGTCGAAGGTGTGCCAAGCGAGCGTCGCGCATTTGACGCGGACGGGATAATCCTTCACGCCCGTCAACACCGCCAACTTGCCGAGCGGCACATCGTCGGGATACGCCGCGTCCTCGGTGAGCGCGTGATGAAAGCTGTTGAACAGCGCCTCCGCGTCGGCCTCGGTTTTTCCCTTCAGCGCCATGGTCATCATCGACGCGGACGAGGTGCAGATCGCGCAGCCCGCTCCGTCGAAGGAAACGTCTTCAACCAAGCCGTCCTTGATCTTCAGATAGATATCGATCTGGTCGCCGCACAACGGATTGTTGCCATGCGCGAAGCCGTCGGGATCTTCCATCTTGCGGAAGTTGCGCGGGTTCTTGTTGTGGTCGAGAATGACCTCCTGATAAAGCTCTCTGAGGTTTTCCATTATGAAAACATTCCTATGGTTTTGACGATGGCTTCGGCCAGAACGTCGATTTCGTCAAACGTGTTGTACATCGCGAACGAGGCGCGGGCCGTCGCAGGAACCTTGAAACGTTCCATGACCGGCTGCGCGCAATGATGTCCGGCGCGCACCGCGACGCCTTCCGCGTCCAACATCGTTCCGATATCGTGCGGGTGAACCGCGTCGAGCACAAACGAAATCAACCCCGCTTTTTGGTCGGCCTCGCCGATGATCCTCAACCCGTCGATCCGCCGCAATCTGGAGGTCGCGTAAACCAGCAACCCGTGTTCGTGCGCGGCGATGGCGCCGAGTCCGATCTTTTGAACGTAGTCGATCGCGGCGCCGAGTCCGACCACGCCCGCGATGTTGGGCGTGCCCGCCTCGAATTTATACGGCAGTTGATTGTAGGTCGTGCCCTCGAAGCTGACGGAAAGAATCATGTCGCCCCCGCCTTGGTACGGCGGCATCTCGTTGAGCAGTTTTTCTTTTCCGTACAAGACGCCGACGCCCGTCGGCCCGTAAATCTTATGCCCGGAAAACGCGTAGAAATCCGCGCCGAGTTTTTGAACGTCGACCGGGATGTGCGGCACGGCCTGCGCGCCATCCACGAGAACGGGTACGCCGAGCGCGTGCGCGGCGTCGATGAGTTCCTTCACCGGATTCACCGTTCCCAGCGCGTTGGAAACGTGAACCACCGAAACCAATTTGGTTTTCTCGGAGAGCAGTTCATGGAACCGATCCATCTCAAGCTCGCCCTTGTCGGAGATCGGAACGACCTTCAACTCCGCGCCGGTCTGCTCGCACACCATCTGCCACGGCACGATGTTGGAGTGATGCTCCATGTGCGTGATCAAAATTTCGTCGCCCTTCTGGAGCCGCGGCCGCGCGTAGCTCTGAGCGACGAGGTTGATCGATTCCGTCGCGCCGCTCGTGAACACCACCTCGTGCACGCACGCGGCGTTGATGAAGCCGCGGACTTTGACGCGGGCGTCGTCGTACAAAACCGACGATTCCTGGCTCAAGGTGTGAACCCCGCGATGCACGTTGGAGTAGTGGTTTTCGTAAAGGTCCGTCACCGCGTCGATCACCTGGGTCGGCCGTTGGGTGGACGCGCCGTTGTCTAGATACACCAAAGGTTTCCCGAAGATCTTCCGGTTGAGAATCGGAAAATCGTTCCGGATTGAAACCACGTCGTATTGCGCGGTGTTGCTGGTCATACGGACACTTTCTCAAGCCACGCGTGAACAAGCCCTTCGATATAGGCCTTCACCGGCTTGCATTTCACCTCGTCGAGCACTTCGTTCGCGAACGCGAAGGTCAGCATCGCGTGCCCCTTTTTCGGGTCGATGCCGCGGGTTTGTAGATAATAGAGCGCTTCTTCGTCGAGCTCGCCGATCGTCGCGCCGTGCGTGCATTTCACGTCGTCCGCGTAGATCTCGAGCTGCGGCAGCGTGTTCACTTTCGCGCCGCGGGAGAGCAACAGGTTGCGGTTGTTCTGAATCGCGTCGGTTTCCTGCGCGTCCTTCCGCACGAGAATACGCCCGCAGAACACCGCGCGCGCCTTGTCGTCCAGAATGCCTTTGTACAGTTCGTGGCTGTTGCATTTCGGCACGGCGTGATCCATGAAGATGTGCGTGTCGAACAGCTGCTTGTCCTTGAGCAGGTAAACCCCGTTGCAAATGGCTTCGCCGCCCTCGCCCGTCAGCTTGCCGCGTATGTCGTTTCTTCCGAGCGCGCCGCCAATCGTGACGGCGTGATCGCTGAACACCGCTTCCGCGCCGACATGGGCCTCCAGGGTTTGGAAATGATACGCGGATTCGCTCTCGCGCTGAACCTTGAAATGATCGACCGAGCCCCCGTCCGCGACGAAAACCTCCGTCACGGCGTTGGTCCAATACGTGGTTTCCGTTTCGCCGATATACTCCTCGACGACCGTCACCTTTGAGCCGACGCCCGCGGAGATGAAGTTCCGTAGGTGAAACGCGGCGCCTTCGACATCCGAGAGATACACCAAATGGATCGGATCCTCGAGCTCGACGTCCTTGGACACCTCGATGAACGCGCCATCGGAAAAATAAGCGGTGTTCGCGGCGACGAACCCACTCTGATCGTCCGCGAGCGTTCCGATTCGGGGATCAACCAGATCAAGAATCGACCCGATGCAGACGCCCTCGGGAAGTTCG
>JARFRL010000212.1 GCA_029287275.1 Pontiella desulfatans | reverse complement strand
TCGTCGATGGCGACGCGCTCTTCGTCCGGCAAGGTCATCAACTCGCTCGCGAAAGCGTTGCCGTTCCTGGTGGGCGGCTCCGCCGACCTCGCGCCGTCGAACAACACCTACATGGCCGGCCTCGGCGACATTGGAAAAGACGCCTTCGAAGGCCGCAACTTCCACTTCGGCGTCCGCGAGCTCGGCATGGCCGGCATCATGAACGGCGTGCAACTCCACGGCGGCTTCCGGATTTTCGGCGGCACCTTCCTGGTCTTCGCCGACTACGTCCGCCCCGCGGCGCGCCTGGCCGCGCTGATGGGTCTGCCGGTCATTTACGTCTTTACCCACGACAGCTTCTGCGTCGGCGAGGACGGCCCCACCCACCAGCCGATCGAAACCATCGCCAGCCTGCGCATGATTCCGAACATGACGGTCATTCGTCCGGCCGACGCGAACGAAACCGCCATGGCGTGGGTCGCCGCGCTGGACAACAAGACCGGCCCGACCGCGTTGTGCCTGACCCGCCAGAATCTGCCGACGCTCGACCGCGACGTCTATCCCTCCGCCTGCAACCTCAAGCAAGGCGCGTACACGCTTTGGCAGAGCGGTGAAGGCGAGCCGGAGCTGCTGATGATCGCGACCGGTTCCGAAGTGGAAATCACGCTGGCCGCCGGACAAAAACTTGGCGCCGAAGGCGTCAACGTCCGCGTCGTGAGCATGCCTTCTTGGGAGCTGTTCGAAAAGCAGGACAAGGCGTACCAAGATTCCGTGCTGGCTCCGAAATGCGTCTTCCGCGTCTGCGTCGAGGCGGGAACGAGTTTCGGCTGGGAGCGCTACATCAACCGTTGCGGCGTGAAAATCACGAAAGACGACTTCGGCGCGTCCGCTCCGTTCAAGACGCTGCAGGAAAAATTCGGTTTCACCACCGAAAACGTCTACGAAAAGGCCAAAGCGCTGCTGGTTTAGAATCCTGAACGTGGATCACCACGAAATACACGAACCACACGAAATTTCGTGTATTTAGTGTGTTTCGTGGTTTTGATTTTTTTTTGAGGAGAAGAACGTGGATAAATATTTCAAGTTGCAGAATGGCAGCGATGTACGCGGAGTGGCGCTTGAGGGCGTTGAAGGCGAGCCGGTAACATTGACCGTCGAGATTGCCTGTAC
>JARFRL010000159.1 GCA_029287275.1 Pontiella desulfatans | reverse complement strand
AAGAGACAGGGGATGAGTCGGACGGGGAAACGTTCCGCCTGTTGGAAAGGAACTCCGGGGAGTTCGTACCTTCCGTTGAAAACGATGAAACGCTGTCTTTCGAGGGTGAGAAGATACTGCTTGAGCGTTTCGCGATGAGCTCCAACTATTCCATGCGTGGACTGTCCTTTAGTGGATATCTGATTTTGGTCTACGATGAGACCGGTAAAATTATCGCCTATAAAACCTCCCATGAGCGGTTGTATGAAAACATGGATAAGCTGAAGAAGATCCCGACAGGAAAATGGATGGACAAAAACTGCGAGCGGCTTGGTCCTCCGCGGCCAACTTCGAAGCATCGTCCGGATTGGATGTCCTAAACGGCGTTCATGCGTTCATCAATCATCGCGAGCTAAGAAGACCGCTCGCCGGAATATAGGCGTTGCCTCAACGCGCGTGAAATTGTGGGTGGTTGTCTTCGGTCCGCCTTCCAGACGGATCATCCGAGATGCAAATCCGGTTTCTTGAAAGTTTCCGCGTCGAAAACCACCCGCTTCCCGAGTTTTTATTTTTTGTCCAATAATGCATGGAAATTGTCGCCAACCGCCATGCGCCACCTCTACGAAACGTGGACTATGTTTGTTTCATGTCGTGCGGATTGACCCGTGAGCGAGTGATGTTAGGAGATGATTGGGTGAGAAATTCAGACGCTGTGAGTTGTTTTTGTGGGTTCGTTTTGAAAAGGGCCTCTTTCGCCATGCTTTCAATGTTTTTACTCGTCTCATGGGCGGGCGGGGAAGAGGGACCAACGCGTCTGGCGACCATTCATCTCGACGGTTCGGACGGTGGTTTGGTGCTTTTCAAGCAAGCGCGCGCGTTGTGTCAACCAACCGCTGGAGGCGTGGAAGCGCGGGCCAGTACGGAAAACATGAACGCGCCGCTTTATCTTTCGCTCGATGTCAGGGATTCCGCGTTCACCGATGGAGCGGCGCCCACGGTTGAGTTCAGCTTTGAATACTTCGATGAAGGCAAGGAGGAGCTGACGTTTGATATTGATAGCGACGACGCGCTGTATGGATCGGAAAATCAACCCGGCGCGTGGCGCGGCGCGGGCGGCGTCCAATTCATGGATAGCGGAACGTGGAAAACCAAGCGCGTGATTCTCGCGGACGCTCGGTTCAGCAATCGACTCAATGGAGCCGATATTCGTTTTCGCGCGGTCAATCAACGCTCCCTGAGGCTCCGAAACATTTCGCTCGGGAAACTTGATTCGATGCCGGAGACGCTTTCCAAACTCAAGCAGGGCGATGTTCCGAACGTGCTGATGGTGGTGTTTGACGATCTGAATGATTATGTGGGCGCGTTCGGAGATCCAAACGCGATTACGCCCAACCTCGACAAATTCGCCGCCTCGGGAACGCGCTTCAATCGCGCCTATTGCCAATATCCGGTGTGTGGTCCTTCGCGCGCCTCTTTCATGAGCGGCCTATACCCTGAAGCATCCGGTGTTTTGGATAACAACGCTCACCCGCGGTTCTTAAGACCCGACGCGGTGAACATGCTCGAGTACTTCAAGAACGCGGGTTACTGGACCGCGAGCGCGGGTAAAATATTTCATAGCTTCGGGAATGTCGCCGAGCGGGGAGTGTCCACCCACGCTTCGGACTGGTTCATGAACGCCGAGGATCCTTGGCGAAAAAAGCTGGATCGTCAGTTCGAGAACGAGGTGGGTTCCAGAACGGAAAACAAGGCTGAATACGCCGCGTTCATGAAAGAGCGTTTCGTTAATCCCGAGCGGGTGGTGCAAGCCATCGCGACCGACCTTCGAGATGAAGACCATAAGGATGGAAAAACCGCGACGCGCGTTTCTTCCTATTTGGAGCGAAAAACCTTCGGAGACAAACCCTTTTTCATCGCTTGCGGCATCGCCAAACCGCACATCCCTTATTTCGCGCCGCGAAAATATTTTGATCTGTACGCGGTGGAAGATCTGATGTTTGAGGATGTCCCGGACGATGACTGGAAGGATAAACCTCGAGTCGCGGCCGACGCGAAATTCAAAAGTTTCGGCGCGGAGTTCGGCCAAAACGATCGAGCGCTTCGCTCCAAATGGTTGCGGGCCTATCTAGCATGCGTTTCTTTCGCGGATTCCCAGTTCGGACGGATTATGGACGCGCTCGAGAAGTCGGGCCAAGCCGACAACACGATTGTGGTCGTCTTCGGCGATCATGGATACCACATCGGGGAACATTACATGTATGGCAAGGTCACGCTGTTCGAAGAGAGCGCGCGGGTACCTTTCGTCGTTCGCGCGCCCGGGTTGACCCGCGCGGGATCAACCACGCGGAGTTTCGTGGAGCTGATCGATGTCTATCCGACCTTGACTGAGCTGTGCCGGCTCGCAACGCCGGAGCACGCGCAGGGCGAAAGTCTGGTTCCGGTGCTGAAAAACCCGAAGACCTCGGTTCGGGAATCCGCCTACACCGTTGTTACGCGGCCCGGTATGCTGGGCCGTTCGATCCGGCATCAAAACTGGCGCTACGCGGAGTGGGGCGGCGCGGACATGGCGGAGCTTTATGACCTAGGCAAAGATCCTGCTGAATACCATAATCTGGCGGGAAATCCGGAGTATGCCGCGGTGGTGCGGGCGCTAAGCAAGCAATTGAAGTCGCGCGAGCCCTGATTAAAGAAGGCAAGGCAACCATAGGCGGAAATCCCGCGGCGGCTCGCCGCTCGCAATCCCCGTTCTTAGTGCCGTTTTGTAACACATCCCATTAGTTTAGGGCGTTTTTCAACGAAGGGCGCCCGGAGACGTCCTCTTTGTTTCGTGATCGCTCCACATGTTTTTGGATTCCAAGAAACAGGACGTTAATTCAAGGGACGCATCGCTTGTTCGCGTGCACGGGCGCGATGCGGGAACATTCTCCGAAATACGTGGAAAAGTTGTCCTGTATTATTCTAATGAAACGTTTACGTTTGAAACAGATGGTGCGTGCGCGCCAAGAACGGAGCCAGAAGGATGAAGTGTAAAAAATCGGGTTGGTGTCTTTTTATGGCTCTTGTCATGGCGGGTTCCGCGGGGCGAGTGGAGGCCGCGAATGAGCGCGTGAACGTATTGCTTCTGGTCGTCGATGATCTGAATACCTGGCTGCTGGGGGACACTAACCGGTACGCCGGAAAGGTCGTGGCTCCGAACATCCGGAAACTGGCCGACAGCGGGGTGCTCTTTAATCGGGCCTATACCGCCAGTCCATACTGCTCGCCGTCTCGGACGGCGTTTTTATCCGGCGTCAGCCCCTGGAACTCCGGGGTGTATGACAACGGGGCGCGGGTTGAAGAGAGTGAGGCGCTGCGGAAGGCCACTTCTTTTCCAGAGCTGTTTAAAAACTCCGGCTATTACACGGCCTCGTATGGAAAGATTTTCCACGGCTGGGGCGGCCGGGACGCGTGGGACGACAGTAAATCGCATAAACGCGATCCGATTCCGCCGGACGCACCGTTCCTCTCGTTCACGCGGGGCGAGCAGGATTGGGGACCGACGCATCTGGCGGAAGAGGAGATGAACGACACATCCTACGCGGACCGGGCCATCGAGCAACTGCGGAAAAAACAGGATAAACCATTCCTGATTGCCTGCGGTTTGTTTCATCCCCACATGCCGTGGTATGTGCCGCGAAAATATTTCGATATGTTCCCGCTGGATGAAGTCACCACGCCGGAACTGCTGGAAAATGATCTGGATGATGTCCCGCCGCTCGCGAAATCAGTGACCGCCGGCAAGAGTAAATTTGTGGCCCAGGTGCTGGAGCACGGGGTCCATAAAGAGGGTGTTCAGGGCTATCTCGCCACCACGGCGTATGCCGATGCCCAGATGGGCCGCGTGCTCGATGCGTTGGATCAAAGCCCGTATCGCGATAACACCATCGTGGTCCTGATCAGCGACCACGGGTTCCATCTGGCCGAGAAGGACCATTGGCAAAAAGCCACGCTCTGGGAAGAAGCCACTCATTGCCTGATGATGTTCCGTGTGCCCGGCATGACCGAGGCAGGGGGCGTCTCTGAGCGATTTGTATCGCTGCAGGATATTTATCCGACGCTGGCGGAGCTCTGCGGGCTGGAGGCCCCGGACTACGTAGACGGAAGTTCGCTGGCCCCGTTGCTGAAGAATCCGGAGGCCGAGTGGAAGAGCACGGCCATCAGTGCTCTGTATGATCGCTATGTCACGATTCGCGACGAACGGTTCCGCTATACCCGCTACAGCGAAGATCAGGAGGAGTTTTACGACTGCGTTAAGGATCCGCGTGAGTGGACAAACCAGATCGGAAACCCGGAATACGCCGCTGAAATTAACAAGCTCAAGGCCTCCGTTCCTGCTTTGTCCGACATGACCGTCCCGGTGTCTTCAAAAAAACAAAATAAGAGATAGATTCGGAAGTACAGAGCGGTCACCGTCATAAGTTAATCCGCCGAGTGCGGCCGGACGAAGCAGAACCCCTGCTTCAAGCGGATGCGCATACTCCTGTTTCATGCTTGAATCTGTCCAAGATCAGCCGGAATAAACGTTTCATTTATCGAGCTGGAAACGGATGATCCAAATGGTTTGAAGCACTGGAAACAAAGGGTTGATTAAAATGAAAATACCAACGTTTTACGGGGTTGTTGCTGCAGGCCTACTGCTGGTGAATGCGGGATTTGCACAAGAGACTCCGCCGAATATTGTTTTCTTCTTCTGCGATGATCTGGGCTATGCCGATTTGAGCTGTTACGGACATCCCTATGCGAAAACACCGACGCTGGATCAACTGGCGCGGGAAGGTTCGCGGTTTGAGCAGCATTACGTGACGGGGGTTACCTGCAATCCCAGTCGCACCGGCCTAATGTCCGGTCTGTACCCGGCGCGCTTTCAGAAATATTGCGCGTTTTTCGGCCTCGGTGATCGCGTTTCCATTACAGAGCTGTTGAATCAAAATGGATATGCGACCGGTCATTTCGGTAAATGGCATATGGGGCCGGATGAAATCGCGCGGCCGGGAACCTATGGCCTGGATGTTGTGGACATCATCGGCAAGAGCAAAGACAAGTCGGCCGGGCGCGACGACGATCTGACCACGGCGGCCATTGATTTCATGAAGGCCCACGCGGGCAAACAGCCGTTCTATGTGAACATCTGGGGACACAGTACCCATTTCCCGGTCACGGTTCCGCCGGAACTGGCCGCCGAGTTCATGGAGATCAAGGTGAAGCGATCGGACTTTTCTCCGCCGATGCGGAAAAAATTTGACGAGTGTGAAGAAATCGGCGGCGAGCTGGACGATTCGATGCGTCAGTATTTGGGCGACGTCTGGTCGATCGATCAGAATGTTAAGCGCGTTTTGAAAGCCATTGATGAGCTTGGGATTCGCGACAATACCCTGTTTGTTTTTTCCAGCGATCACGGACCCGCGCCGGTTATTCTGGGCGGCAAAGGACATCGCGAATTTTCCAGCAACATGCTGGGTTATGCCGGTGTTCATCGCGGCGGGAAACACACCTTGCTCGAAGGCGGCACGCGGGTGCCCTTTATCATTCGCTGGCCCGGGCATGTGCCGGCCGGCCGTGTGGATTCGGAGAATGTCACTTCCTTCATCGACTGGATGCCGACGCTGGCCGCGATCACCGGGATTGAAAACCTGCCGGAGCGGCTTGATGGCGAAGATATTTCTGATATCTGGTTCGGAGAAAGTCGAGAACGCGGCAAGCCATTGTTCTGGAGAGCGAGTTCGGGCGGCGCCACTCCCGTGATGCGCGAGGGTAAGTGGAAGTTGCACCTAGGTGGTCGCAGGGGAAGCGCGCTTGAGCTCTATGATGTATCGGTCGATCCGGCCGAAAGCCGGAACGTCGCCGAAAAACATCCCGATGTCGTGGCCGATCTGGAGAAAAAACTCAAGGCTTGGGCCGCGGAACTGCCCACGACCTATGAGAGAATCCCGGACGAGCAGAATAAGAAAAAGAAAAAGAGTTGAAAACGCGATCGGCGCGTTTGCTCTTGATTCCGATTCCGTTTGTCCTAGGGTGGTTTCATGTTTTCCACCGGTCTTGCGCCAAGAAAAACAACATCCACTTCGACGCGAAATCGCGGCGGGAATTCGGCCGTAGGCGCGGGGAATTTATATGAACATGATGATGAATCAGTAAGCGAAGCGAGGACCTTTACGACGATGAAAACTTTATATTATCTAATGGCCGTTATGGGTCTGTCCGTGAATAGCTTCGGAGAAACACCGCGGCCCAACATCGTGCTTGTGATGGCCGACGACCAAGGCTGGGGACAGGTTGGCTATTATGGCCACCCCAAGCTGAAAACCCCCAATTTAGACGCCATGTCCGAAGCCGGCATTCGCTTCGACCGTTTCTACGCGGCCGGAGCGGTCTGCTCGCCGACCCGCGCCTCGGTGCTGACGGGGCGCACCCACAACCGGACCGGCGTGCCGGCGCACGGAAATAATTTGTGCCTGCAAGAAAAAACCCTGCCCCAAGCGCTGCGGAAGGCGGGCTACACCACGGCCCTGTTCGGAAAATGGCATCTTAACGGGGTGCGCGGCCCCGGGGTTCCAATCCTTGGAAACGACGCCAACCATCCCGGCAAATACGGCTTTGACCAGTGGCTTGGGACGTCCAACTTTTTTGACCTTAATCCGCTGATGAGCCGCAATGGAAAGTTCGAGGAATTCCAAGGCGACTCCTCCAACATTGTGGTTGCTGAAGCGCTCAAGTTTATGCGACAGCAGAAAGACGAACCGTTCCTCGCGGTGATCTGGTACGGTTCCCCCCACAGCCCGATGCGGGCGCTCGAGGAGGACCGGGGAGATCTTCCGGATGATAAAGTCGGGAACCATCTGGGTGAAATCGTGGGGATTGACCGCAGTATCGGAACGTTGCGTAAGGGCCTGCGTGAACTCGGCATCGAGAAAAACACGCTGGTTTGGTATTGCAGCGACAACGGCGGCTTGGATTACGACCCCGATGCCTGCGGTGGTTTGCGCGGGCACAAGAGCAGCCTGTTTGAAGGCGGGATTCGTGTGCCGTGCATCGTGGAATGGCCCGGTAAAATTCAGCCCGTGATTACAGCGTTTCCCGCATCGACGATGGATATGATGCCGACCATTATGGATCTGCTCAGCCTTCCTGAGGACTCGATGCTCACCGTGCGCGACGGCGAAAGCCTGCTGCCCCTTTTCAAAGGAGAAACCTCGAAGCGCCAGCATCCGATCCCGTTTGTTTTCCAGCTGAAAGCGGCGTTGATTGACGGCGATTACAAGCTGCTGACCAACAACAAAAACAAAGACGGCGAGTGGAAACTGTATAACCTGAAGGACGATCCGGCGGAAACCCAGGACCTGTCCGGTCAATTTCCAGAACGCTTTGAGGAAATGAAAGCACAGGCCATGGCCGTGATGGCCTCCGTCGATGCGAGCGCGGCGGGGCGTGACTATCCCGAAGGCAAGATTGTGCAGACGCCGCGCCGCGCCTTCTGGTGGGAGCTGGAGGCGTATGAACCCCACTTCGAAACCTTTTTCCAGCGTCCGGAATATTCGGGGCTGAAGAAAAAAGCGATGAAGGCCCGAAAATGAATATGAACAAACTGAACGGACCTTTTTTAACCCTGCTCATGATCGCGACGCCCCTTTTCGCCGCGGCGAACACGGGGCCTTTTCT
>JARFRL010000138.1 GCA_029287275.1 Pontiella desulfatans | reverse complement strand
CCCCCCCCGCTCCCTCCCCGAGAGTTGGATCGTCGGCAGCGTCAGATGTGTATAAGAGACAGAGCGAGATCGAGGCGGCGTGTTCCCATCACGAAGGCTTGGCGCGGCTGTTCAGGATTCTTCACGCGGACCAGGTGAAATACGTGGAGAAACGGCCGCCGCTCACGCCGACGCTGCAACTGACCCTCTCCACGATCGATGGCGATTTCCTGACCGACTTGATGAACGCCTCGATCGTCGAGGCGTTGACGAACGACGGACGGATCGGCATCCGCGACGGGGAAACCTTCGAAACGCGCGCGACGGCGGCGAGGGGGCTGTTGCACGAAACCATCGAGGAAAACGCGCGGCTGCTGGAATCGATGCTGTCCGACCGCGAAAACCTGGTGGACTCGATCGCCGGCCTGAAGGCGAGTTTCGACACCTCGCATGATTTGGAGATGCAGCTCGCGTTTTTGTTCCGGCCCGGATTTCTACAGACGCTCGACGTGTTCGGCCGTTACCCGCGCTATCTGAAGGCCATGAGCGTTCGCGTTCAACGAGCCCGCGACAATCCCGACGCGGACGCCCGCAAGCTGCTGGAAGTCGAGCCGTTCCAAAACCGCCTCAATGAACGGCTGCTCGAGAGCGACGACATTTCCGCCGCGCGCGATCTGTTGGAGTTCGCGATGAAACTCGAGGAGTTCCGCGTGAACCGCTTCGCCCCGGAAATCAAAACGCCGATGAAGGTCTCCGCCCAACGGCTCGAGGAGGCGTGGGCGGGGCTTCAGACCGCGAAATGAATCAGCGAGGCACGAAGTATAGCTTGAACGACGCCTTGGTCGGGTCGATGCCCAACGCCTCGAGATTCTTGATCATCCCCTCGTCGTTCACGTCGTAGATGAGCTCCTGTTCCTCGCCCGGATCCAACGAAATGGTCGCCAACAGACGATTGCTCGAATCGTCCGCGAGAAACAATTCGCCGGCCCGCCGCGCCCGGTAGACGATGAAGTAACCGCCGCCCACCAAATATTTCTTGTCGGGCGTTCCATCATAGTCGAACACGCTTTCCCGGATGGAGACGGGGTCGGGTTCGTCGCGGGCGCCGGACCATGACTGGCAAGCCGCGGTCAATAAAACAAGCGCTCCCACCGAGAGCGCCATCGCTGGCTTATTCGTTCGCATTGAATCACTCCTTCCTTTCCACATAGCGTTGGACCCGCGGCACGGCGATCGCGCTCAATCTTCCGAGGCCGAAAACGAGGAGGGAACCACCATTACGTTTGACATCCCACGGCTCAGTAACGAGACTGAAATCTTTAAGGAACCAGAGGATCTGAAATGCTATCAGCAGTTGTATTTGATTTCGACGGCATCATCGTGGACAGCGAACCGATGCACTTCCGCGCCTTCAACGAGGTGCTCAACCCGCTCGGCATGGAAATCACGTGGGAAGACTATTGCGAGACGTACATCGGCTACGACGACCGCGACGCGTTTCGAGAGGCGCACAAGGCCCATCAGCAGAAAGCGTCCGCCCGCGACGTCAAACGCCTGATCGAACAAAAAGCCGCGATCTTTCAGCAATACATTCAAAACGGCGAGGCCTCGCCGCTGCCCGGCGCGGTGGAGCTGATCAAGAGCATTCCGGCGCGCCTGCCGGTCGCGCTGTGCAGCGGCGCGTTGCGCGAGGATATTCTCCCGATCATCACGACGCTGGGAATCGCGGACGCGTTCTGCGTCATCGTGACCGCGGAGGACACCCCGAAAAGCAAACCGGATCCGGCGCCTTACGCGCTCGCGATCGACAAACTTGGTCTGGGCGACCCGGCCACCGCGGTCGCCATCGAGGACACGCCGGCGGGCATTGTTTCGGCCAAAGGCGCGGGGCTGAAGGTGCTGGCCGTAACCAACAGCTACGCCCGCGATTATCTGATGGAGGCGGACGCGGTGACGGACTCGCTGGAGAACGTGTCGCGCCCGATCCTCGAAAATCTGGTGGTTTGAGAACCCGCCGCTACATCACGCCGCTGATGTAGGTCTCGAGATTCTTGATTTTGAAATCCTTTTCCACCACGAGGTATTTCACCACGTCGCCGATGGAGACGATGCCGCGCAGCTGCTTGTCGCGGAGCACGGGTAGATGGCGAATGCGTTTTTCCGTCATGAGCTGCATGCATTCATCCAGCGAGGTTTCCGGCGTCACCGTCGTCAAATCGCTGGACATGATGTCCTGAACCTTCACGTCGTCGAGGCTCTTTTCATCAAGAACCACCTTACGAAAAACGTCGCGTTCCGAGATGATGCCGATCACTTCCCCGGCGTCCATCACGAGCGCGGTTCCCGCGGAGATCTCCTCCATTTGCTCAATGGCTTCGCGCACGGGTTGATCCGGTCTAACGGTCAGCACGTCATATCCTTTGGAATCGAGAAGATTTGATACAGCGCCCATAACGGCCTCCTACAGGGTTTAGGTTAATGTCTTTCAGACGGAAACAGTATAGTCGGATTCGGCGGAACGACAAGCCGCGGAATCAATTTAGACTTTGTACGAACAGCGCCCGGAACTTCCAATCGATTGAAAAGCCGTTAAACTAATCGCATGCATGAGTTGTCGCTAGCGCGGGGATGTGTCGAGCGGTTGGAGAAGATCGCGAAGGCGGAAAACGCCCTTCGCGTCGAACGGGTCCTGATCCAGATCGGCGCCTATTCGGGCGTTGAGCGCGCCGCGTTCGAGTTCGCGTTCCCCTTCGCCGCGGAGGGTTCGCTTTGCGAAGGCGCCGCGCTGGAGATCGAGGAGACGCCCGTCCGCGTCGCGTGCGCGGATTGCGGCGCCGACTCCAACCCGGAACCGACGTTGATTCAGTGCGCGCGCTGCGGCTCGGCCCACGTTGAGATCGGGGGCGGCCGCGAATTCACGATCAAAACCGCCGACCTGGAGATCCCTTAAATCATCGTCAGGGTCTTGTCCGCGACCTTCACGCCATCCAACCAGGTGATCAGCCGCCACGCGCCCTTTTTATCCTCCACGGGCGCCCAGATGGTGTCGCCGAGGAAAAACCGGAAATCGTTCGTTTTCACGTAGAGCTCGCCCTCGAACGCCGGAGCGACGGAGCCGTCCGCGTTCTTGAACGGCGGGTGTTCGATCCGAAAGGTGATCTTGGCGTTGCGCGCGTTGCGGACGCGCAGAACGTAGCCGAACTCGATGTCCAGAGCGGCTTCGATTTCCGTCGTGATCCTCACCAGGTTCGGCAGGTCCTTTCCGTCGCGGTCCCAGCCGTCGTACAGCCCGTGGCTGTGCATGCCGACCTCTGGCTTGCGCCGCGCCATCAGCTCACCTTTCTGAAGGAGCAGCGGCCGATCTCCTTGTGCGCGAAAATCAGCTCGAAGTCGGTCGTCTCCGAAGCGTCGGGAACGAACGCCTCGATCTCCTCGAACCGCGGATCGTTTTTCAGCAGCGCGTGGATTTCGTGGAAGTAAGGCAGGTGGTCGGTCGCGACGTGCAGTTGGCCCGCGTCTTCCAAGGTGCGGTGGAGCGCGTCCATGAACGCGGGATTGAACAGCCGGTTGTCGTGGTGCCGGTCTTTCGGCCAAGGGTCGGGGAAAAAGAAATAATAGGTGGCGACGTGCTTTTCCGGCATCAGATAGTTGATCGCGTAATAGCCTTCCATGCGCAGCACGCGGACGTTGTCGCGCCCGGCGCGTTCGCATCGGCGCCCGCTGCTGTTGATCCTGCCGAGCTGACGCTCGATGCCGAGATAGTTCACGTTCGGAAATTTGCCCGAGCGCGCCACCAGAAAGCGGCCTTTTCCGGATCCAATATCGACTTCCAACGGGCTTTCGGGGCGCGGAAACTCCGATTTGAAATCGTGTGGATCCAGCCAATTATCCGGCGTGACGCGTAAAATGGTCTTCTTTTTCTTGCTCATGGGACGCGTACTGTTTACGAATTGCTGAAGGAAGGGCAAGTAAATCCAAATGGGAATCTCAGACAGAGACTACATGCGACGACCGACGCGTCCCCCCAAACCAGGGAAGCCGCGCCCCCACGTCCAAAAAGCCGAGAACAAGCCATCGCTCCTCAACCGGATCAAGTTCTGGTGGTGGAATCTAAAACACCGCTAGCGGCGCGCCTACTTCTTGAAGCCCAGCCAAACCCAGCGCAGCCCCCAGCCCGCCGCGATCGGCAGGATCCCCGCCCCTAGAAACGGCGCGACCGCGCCCTTGAGCGGATTCAAAAGAATGAAGGCCAACGCGAGCCACAAACCCGAAAGAAGCACCGCGAGCCTGATCAGACCGCCATCGCGCCGATCCGCCGATTTTCCAACCGGTTGCCGCCGCTCCGTTCCGCCGCCCCGCCGCGTGAGCCGCGGAATCAAAAACAGCCCCAGCAACACCAACCCGATGATTAAAATTTCCTTCACTCCCGACAGCATCCGGGCTCCTTCACGTTAAAGCGATCGCCACAATATAGGTGCCGAAACCGCGATCGGGCAACAATATTGAGCGGCCTAAGCCCCCGCGCCGCCAAGCACTGCTTCGGGTTGAAAAAAAGTTAGCCGTCTCCCCTTGACGCCCCCCGCCCCGACAGGTACCTTATGCGCTCGTTTGAAAGAAACGAAGCGGGCGTAGTTCAATGGTAGAACCCCAGCCTTCCAAGCTGGTTACGACAGTTCGAATCTGTTCGCCCGCTCCATTTTAGTCAATGTTTACAGGGTCTTGCTTAGCGCAAGGCCCTTTTTCTTTTCCGTCTCGCGGGCCGACTTCGGGGGAAAGTTGGACGGCGCGTCAAGAAGAGGGGCGATTGACTAGCAGATTGCGCTACCGCCCTTGCGACAACACAATGCGACAATTCACGGGCTGGCACCTGTTTGCGGGAAATGACGAAAAACGCGAGCCCCTTTTTACGAGGGAGCAACGGTGCCCAGAGGTGAAAAACATTATTTCATAGATGCTATGTGGGGGTTTACATCGACCCTATAATCCTTTGATACACAACTAACAAAGGAGATAAAAATGACGACTACCCCACATAGCGAAGATAAATTACTCGTTGCCATGGAACTGA
>JARFRL010000089.1 GCA_029287275.1 Pontiella desulfatans | reverse complement strand
CAATCATTCCGCCCTATTTTTGCGCGCTCCATGCGTTCCATCGCGGTTAATAGACCTGCCCCGCCGAGTGGAATGTTTAATTGGCAACGAATGTAGGAAAAACAACGAATAGATCTTCCCGTCTAGATGGAATGGTCCCGTGTTAACGATTCGTTGTTTTTCCTACATTCGTTGCGACTCGTCCCTGTCGTTGCCGCGGGAGAATGGAATTATTCCGCCACTAAATCATTCCGCCCTATTTTTCGCGTTCCTTGCGTTCCTTCGCGGTTAATTAGGTCTTCCCGTCCGAACGGCATGGTCCTGTCATTAAATGGTCCAGTGTTCACCGCGTATCGCGCGGAGCGTTCGGGAATCATGGGCGGGACGCCCATGCCACGTTGAGCGGGGCCGCCAAGAGGGCGGCGATACGAGGCCCGCGGACACGAAAAAAGCCGCCCCATGTTCGGGACGGCCGTCGCGGTTTCCTCTGGAGGAAACTAGGCTTTTTTAACCGCGCCGGAGCGCAGCGCTTTGGCGGAAACCCAAACACGCTTGACGGTGCCGTTCTCGTCGCGAACGCGCACGCGCTGCAGGTTCGGTTTGAACGTGCGTTTGGTGGCGCTGGTCACGTGAAGACCGATGCCGCCTTTTTTCTTCGACAAACCTTTGCGGACGATACGACGGCCCGTGATGGTTTTCTTACCTGTAACGGCGCATTCTCTACCCATTGTTCTTACCTCTGTAATATGATTTCAAAATCGTTCTGGTCAACAAGAGCGACGTAATCTAAGGATTCTCAGCGGCTTTGCAAGACCAAATCCGGCTTTTTTACCGCTTGTTTCCGCGGCGAAACACAACCTGTTGTGGCGCTCAGAGCAATTCGCTGAAAACCGCGTTGCTCACGAACAGCGCGTCTTCGGTCAACGCCAGCCGCCCGTCCGCGACGCGCAGCAGCTTTTGCTCCACCATGAAATCGATCGCGTCGCCACACAACTCCGCCGCCGCGAAACCCGTGACCTTCCGGAATTCATCGAACCCGAACCCGTTGGTCATGCGCAGCCACATCACCAGCGTCTCGCGGGCTTTTTCCTCGCGGGTCAGGGTTTCGACCTCGTCGAACGGCGCGCGGTCGCGCAGCAGCCGGTCGCAATACACCTGAAGATCCGGCAGGTTGCCGAATCGTTCGCCGTGCCAGTGCGAATGTCCCGAGGGTCCGCACCCGAAATACTCCCCGCCTTGCCAGTAGAGCACGTTGTGCAGGCATTCTTTTCCGGTTCGGGAGAAGTTCGAGATCTCGTAGTGGTCGTATCCCGCGTCTTGCAAGAGCGCCTTGACCGCGAAATAGTTGTCGGCCTCCTCGTCGTCGCCCGGCGGCACCACCCTGCCCTCGTCGCGCGCTTTGGTGAGCGGCGTGCCGGGTTCGTAGATGAGGTTGTAGTAGGAAACGTGTTCGGGGCCGAGCTCCGCGACCCGGCGCGCGTCGGCGAGCACGTCCGCGGGTTTCATGCCGGGGATGCTTTGGATCAGATCGATGTTCACGTTGTCGAACCCCGCGTCGCGCAGCATGTGGTAGCCCGCGACGGCGGTTTTCGAGTCGTGAATCCGTCCGAGCAGCCGCAAGGCGCGGTCGTTGAAGGACTGCGTGCCGATGGAGACGCGGTTGATTCCGCCCGCCTTCATTACCGCGAGTTTGTCGGGGGTCAACGTGCCGGGATTGGCCTCGCTCGTGAACTCCACCACTTCGGACAAGTTGACCCTCCGGTGAATGGCTTCGAGCGTTTTTTCGTATTCCGCGGGGCTGAGCGCGGTGGGCGTGCCGCCGCCGATGAACACCGTGTCGGGCGCGAAATCCTTGGGCAGCCGGCTCAGCTCGATTTCCAGGCACCGCGCATACAGCCCGACATCGTCCCATTCATCGGGCGTCAGCTTGTAGAAATCGCAATAGCGACAGCGTTTCTCGCAAAGCGGAACATGGATGTAGAGACCGGTCATGGCGGAAAGATGCGACAACGCGTCGGATAGGCCAACAACAAACAATCAACAACTGTTCGACATGGTCGCCGCGCTCCGATAGATATATCGCACCAATTTAGTATTAGTTAGGAACCCTTATGATCGGAAAGAAAAAACAGGTCGTCGTGATCGGCAACGGAATGGTTGGATTTCGCTTCTGCGAGAAGTTGTTGGAGTACGACGCCTTCCACCAATACCAGCTGACCGTGCTTGGCGAGGAGCTCACGCCGGCCTACGACCGCGTGGCGCTCACCACCCTCTTCAACGGCAAGACCGAAGGCGAGTTGGTGTTCGCGGAGGCGCGGTGGTACGAATACCAGAAAATCAATCTGCGCGTCGGCGCCCGCGTCGTTCGAATCAACCGCGCGGAAAAAACGGTGGAGGTCTCCTCCGGCAAATCGTTTCCGTACGACCGCCTCGTGCTGGCGACCGGCGCCCGCCCGCGCGTGCCGAACGTCGCGGGCACGGAGCTGAACGGCGTTCATGTTTATCGCACCTCCGACGACGCGCTCGCGATTCGCGACGCGGCCCGGGGCGCGGAAAACGCGGTGGTGGTGGGCGGCGGCCTGCTCGGGCTCGAAGTCGCGGAGGCCTGCCGCGAGCTGGGCGTTGAAACGACGATCGTCGAACGCGAACCCTTCCTCATGGCGTGTCAGCTCGACGCCGACGCGGGGCGATTGCTGGATCGGAAAATCGAGGACCTCGGACTTCATATGAAACTTGGCGCTCAACTCCACGCGGTGGAAGGATCGGGCAAGGCCGAGCGGGCGCGGCTGGGAAACGGCGAAGCGATCCCCGCGGAGCTCGTCGTCATCGCGGCCGGCATCACGCCCAACGACGAGCTGGCGCGGGAAGCGGGGCTCGAGATCGGCCCGCGCGGCGGCGTCGCGATCAACGAGCGCGCCCAAACGTCCGATCCCGACGTCTTCGCCATCGGCGAATGCGCCTCGTTCAACGGAGCGACCTTCGGGCTCGTCGCGCCGGGCTACGCCATGGCGGAAGTCGCCGCGGCGCGATTGGGCGACATCAATAAAACCTTCGAGATGATTACGCCCGCGGCCAAGCTCAAGTTGCTCGACCTTCAGGTCGCGAGCATTGGGCGAACCCACTTGAACCCGCCGGACGCCGTCTGCCTGGTCGATCAGGCCCCGGACAAAGGCGTCTACAAAAAGCTGATCCTGTCAAAAGACCGCGTTCGACTGCTCGGCGCGATTCTGGTGGGCGAGACGTCTGAGTTCGAGCGGCTGCGCAAGTTGATCGAACAAAACGGCGCGCTTCCCGCGGATCCGTTGGAGCTGCTCGCGCCCATTGGAAAACCCTTGGCCGTGGAGCTGGAATTGGAACACGACGACGTGGTCTGCTTCTGCAACTACGTCACCAAGGGCGACATCGTCAAAGCGATCGATTCGAAGAAGCTCCAAACGACGTCGGAAGTGATGGGCGAGACCTACGCGGCGGGACTGTGCGGCAGTTGCATGGACGTGCTGGACGCGGTGACGAAGCAGTACGTGGCGACCGGCGTTTAAGGCCGCGGGAGCGTTTCAAACGAGACTGGCCGACATGAACTCGAACAACGCTTTCTTCTCCGACTTGCGCAGGCCGTTGATCGGAAAATCAAGAATCCGTCCCGTCTTGAACACGATGTGAACAACCGCCGACTTTTGTTTGATTTCCGCGATGGGCGCGGGCCGAAACACCAGCGTGGTTTTTCGGTCCTTGTAGGTCACGCCGCCGTCGAGATTCGCGGTCCACGAGCGCGGCGCGTTGCCGAACAGCACGGGCGCCAAGCCCAACAACAAGGTTCCTCCCGCGTCCTGATCGACGCTGATCAGCGCGAACGAACCAACGATCAAAACGGAACCGAGGACTCCCGCCCATTTAGTGCCGCGGCGAATGACGAAAGACCCATCCATTTCGAATCAATACCGTCCGCCGATACCCTTCCACGATTCGACCTGCTCATCCATTTTTCCGTCTTCGTGATAGGCTTCTTTTTCGGCCTTGTTGGACGCGCAGCCCGAGAGGCAGGCCATGAGCGTCAGCGAAACGATGAACAGCGTGATGGTTTTCATAACAAGCTCCTTTGAGAAGAAGCGTTCATGCTAAAGGGCGCGGGCGAGAATTCCGACCCAAAACCTTCCGAAACCGCGCGCGGTCAGTCGTCCTTCAAGAACTGGTTGATCCGCGGAAAATAAACCAGGGTGAACACCGCGACCGCCACGGCGCCCGCGAAGAAATAGGGCGTGAAAAATTGAGCGCTCGCCACGAACAGCGCGTCGCCGGCCTCGATCCCGCGGGCATGTTCCAAATGACTCAGCAAGCGCGCGTAGACGACGCCGATGAATCCATAGCCCAGATTCAGCGCCATGCCTTTGAAACTGAGCACCGTGGCGCGGATGGCGCTGTGGGCCACGCGGTTGAGGTAAAACGAGATCGCGAACGACGTCATCGAAAAGGCCGCGAACAACAACGCGATGAACACCACGCCCGCGTAGGGAACGAAAAACGAAACGCCCAGAAAACCGAGCGTTCCCAACATCGAAACGACGCCGAAAACGACGCCCGGCGTTTTCGTGTCGACCAGCCAGCGGGAGGCCGGCGCCACGACGAAATTCAGCAACGACATGCCCGCGCCGATGAACCCGAGCGCGAACTCCGGATACTGGACCAGGCGATAGTATTCCGTCCCGAGCGTCACGAACATCCGGATCACGCTGTCCGCGAAGGCGCCGGCCAAGATGACCACCAGCGCGAAGGGCGTCTTTAGAATCCAGCGTCCCGCGGAGAAGGTCTGGCGGAACGCGTCGCGCGCGGAAAGTTCGGGGTGTCCGTGTTCCTTTTCGATTTCGACGAAACCAAGACAGTTCACCCAGCAGAGGATCGACGTGATCAGCGTCAGGTAAAGCGGCAGTCGCAACGTGGATTCCTTGTCGACGACCGCGTCGACGCCCAGCGCGCCGGCGAGCTTCGACACCAACGCGGGATCGTAGACCAACGCGCCGACGATCATGGCGATCATGAACGCGATGGACTGCGCTTTGCTCGTTTTTTCAAGCACGCTCGACCAATCCTTTTTACGGCCGGCGCGTTCGAGGCTTTCATAAACCAGCGCTTCGTCCGAGCCGCTGGCCGACGCCTCGCCGAGTCCGCTCAGGACGCGGTTCCCGGCCAGCAACCAGAAGAGCAGCGCGGGGTTTCCCTTCGGCGCGAAAGCCCAGATGGCCATTTCCAACACCATCAGCGTGGCCGTGCCGACGAGCAGCTTTTTGCGCCCGAGCAGATCGGACAGCGCGCCGGAGGGAACCTCGGCCAGGATGATCGTCGCGGCCCAGATGGCGTTGAGCAGCGCGAATTGGCTCAGGGAGATTCCAAAATCCAGGAAGATGATCGCGAACACCGGGTAGTAGAACCGCGCGTTGAACAGCACGCGGAACAAGATGAAGCAGCGCGTGTTGCGCTTCGCGATCGATTCGGCGTCACGCGGTTTCATCGCGCCCCCTCTTCCTGAAAACAAACGGCGCCGCGACGAGCGCGCCCGCTCCGAGAGCCAGCGCGACGAATGGATCGAGGCCTTGCCC
>JARFRL010000080.1 GCA_029287275.1 Pontiella desulfatans | reverse complement strand
GGCGCGGTCCAACCCTTGTGAAGGGAGGTGGAAAATGCACCCGATCATGACAGCGAAAAGTTGGAGCCATCACCTGCATGATGGCGCGTTGGCCGCGTGGCATCAGATCGATCAGCATTTGCGCAGCCGTCATTTCTGGACGGGCGTTGGGATCGCGTTGCTGGCCATCGGCCTCGTCGCGCTGGTCATTACGCTCGTGAGAAACGCTCCGTTGCAGGGTGATTATCTCTACGGAAGTCCATATGGCTTCTATCGCTAGTTTAGCGATGGAACCTGAGGCCGGTCGAGGGATGAAGGAAGGTGGGTCGAGCCGTGCGATGGCTGAATGCGGCTAGCGGCGGAACGAGCGCTCGGGGGGCTTAGCGTCCCGGCGCGGTCTCGTGGTGCTTGAAGTAATAATCAAAGCAGATCGCGCAGAGGGAATGACTGACCCGCGCGGGCGGATGTCGGATCCATTCCGGGTTCCAGTCCCAGACATCCCCTTCCTTTTCCCGCTGAAAGCGCCGACAGTAGCCGCATTGCGTAATCAGGCCGATCGCGTTGCGGTAGAGCGATTCGGACAGGGGGGATGGTCCGTCCGCTGGAGCGTGTTCGGCTTCGACCACCAAGCTGCTCATGACCAAAACCCCGCGCCGATTATGCATGGGATACGCGGTCTCATGATAGACGCGGAACAGCTCGGGGGATGAGCACTCGTAATCGTGCTCCCAGACAACGCCCGTCTCAAGAACGTTCTGGAAGCGCTCGACGAAAAACGCCCGCAAATTTCCGGAGATGGCCTCGGGGAAGTCATAGCCGATGCGATACGTTCCCGAGATGCTCGGCTCCCCGCTGTTTTCCCGGGCGAAACGAAACCAGGCGGGATTCAAGTAGATCAGTTTCAGTTGATCAGACAGGGCGTAAATGCTTTGAGGATCGGACTCCAAGGTCTCGAAATCGATACCGGACAACATCGCAGGAAAACCTTGAACATAACGTTGCATCGCCCTTCCCTCCGTTCACGATGGTACAACCCAAGCGGGACGTGGCAATACCGGAATTCATTAAAAAGAGTGGAGCAAGCGAAACTTAAACCTTGAAGCCCGAAACCGCGAAGGCCTACCTTCCGTTCGTGGACAACCTGACCAAAGAAGAGCGCTCCGCGCAGATGAGCAAAGTGCGCGGCAAGAACACGAAGCCGGAGATGGCCGTGCGTTCCCTGCTCCACCGCGCGGGCTACCGCTATGGACTGCATCGCAAGGATCTTCCCGGCAAACCGGATATCGTGATGCCGAAATACGCGACGGTGATTTTCGTGCACGGCTGCTTCTGGCATCGGCACGAGGGCTGCGAAAAAAACCGAACGCCCAAGACGCGGAAAAAATTCTGGGAGGCGAAGTTCGAGCGCAACATCGCGAACGACAAACGCAACACCCGCCAACTGCGCGCGCTCGGCTGGAGCGTCATCACGGTTTGGGAATGCGAACTGAAGAACCCGGAAAAACTGTTGAAGCGCCTCGAGCGATTGCTCGCTCGGAACATCAGTCCTTCATGATTTTCGGCCAAAGCTCTTGCAGACGCCACGCGATGTGCGCCGCGAGCAGAGGAGGAACCGCGTTGCCGATCACTTTATAGCCTTCCGACCCGCTGATCTTGAGCTCCTTGCCAAGCGCTTTACGCGGGCGAACGAACTCGTAGTCGTCGGGAAAGGTTTGAATGCGCGCGCACTCGCGGACGGTTAAACGCCGCTCCTTCAGGCCGCGGCTCAACTCATCCTCGTTCTCCCCGCCGTGCTCGCGGGCCAGGCGCCGAAACTCGATGTTGCCATGGTGTTCGGCCCGGATCGTTGGCGCGGGTTTATCGAGATTGATCTCCCGGTTTCCCTGACAATGCTTGCCATACCACTTGGCTTTCGAGCGCGCGCGTTGCGCCGCGTCGTCCGCGTCGTCGGGCTCGGGCAGATCGCGCAAGCATAGCCGCGACGCGACGCGCGGCCTCAAGCCGGGGCCATGCGTGACGGGGGGATACGGATTGAACTCGAGTTCAATCGAACCTTTCGCGGTCAACTTCTCGACCGCCTCGTCCGTCAACGCGTCTTTTCGCAACCCGATGAAGATCACGCGCTCGCGGGTTTGCGGCACACCGTAATCCGGCGCGCGCAGGACCTTCGCCTCGACCACGATATAGCCGGTACCGACCTCGCGAAAATCGTTTTCGATGATTCGTTTCACGTCGGAAAGCGACGCGAGCCCCTTGACGTTCTCCGCGACGAAAACCTTGGGCGTGGCGAGTTCGATCACGTGGCGCATCCACATGTACAACTTGCCGCGGTTTTCCTCGGAAGGATCATCGATATCGGTCAGAATGGAACCGTGATGTCCCTTATGCGAGGTGAAGCCCCCGCGCTTTCCCGCCAAACTAAAGTCCTGGCAAGGAAATCCTCCGGTGACGACGTCGACGGACGGAAACGAAAAGGTCCCCTCCCGCGCCTTTTTCACCAGATCGACCACGCTTTCGAGGTGATAGGCGGACGGATCGGCGCCGCGTTGGGTGAAATAGGGAACCCAGGCGGCGCGGCCCGCGGGCAGAATGTCGTTCGCGAACACGGTCTTGAAACGGGTCGCGGGAACCACCGACCAGCCCGCGCGCTTCGGCGAAGACCGCCAGCTCGGATGGACGTCGGGATTGACGCATTCATCCAGCACCTCGAAGTCGCCCTCGAAACCCAGATCCATTCCTCCGCAACCGGAGAATATCGAGAGAAGCTTCAGATCTTTTTTCACGGAATCCACGCGATCGATTTACAAGTCGCCAACGATTGCTTCGGCCATGCCGACATAGTCCGCGGGCGTCATGTCGAGCAGCCGCTGTTTGTCCGCGGCGTCGAGCTCCAACGTCTGAACGAACGCCTGAATGGTTTTCTTGGTGATCTTGTCCTGACCGCGGGTGAGGTCTTTAAGTTTTTCGTAGGGCTTCTCGATGCCCGCTTTGCGCATGACGGTCTGAATCGGTTCGGCCAGCACTTCCCACGCGTTGTCGAGGTCGCCCGCGAGAACGTCCTCGCGCAACTTGAGCTTGCCGAGGCCTTTGAG
>JARFRL010000059.1 GCA_029287275.1 Pontiella desulfatans | reverse complement strand
CGCGGCAGCTCCGAAATCGAGTTGCGCCGAGGCGAAATCGCGACCGACCCGGAAAGTAAAGCTGAGTTGATTAATATACTTGATCGCTCGACGGTAATCGCTACTATGGGTCCGTTGTTATCTCTGAATAGTGATGAGTACACGGTTCTTGGCATCCACGCGGACAGAGTGACGTTGAAGGATGCGAGAACCGGAGAAGTGTTTGATGTTGTTGGTTTGGCCGAAGAAGAACAGTAACGTTTTTCCGAGGGTTTTTAATAGGGTTATAAGTTGTTGGTGAATGCTTCCGTGGACCCTGGTGAACGCGCGGTGAATAAGGCATTTAAAAATAGAAGTAGAGGGGAAGGAAAAATGATTAAAACCTATATCTCATCTCTTTTGGTTGTGTTCGTAGGAGCGCAAACTATTCGAGCCCAGGAAAGCCTGGATGACGTGTTCGCGCAGCTTGACGCTGCCCAGGGAACTGAAGAAGTAGCCGCCACCGCGGCCGCGCCGGCGCCAGCCGCCGTTAATACCGCTCAGCCCGCAACTGTTCAAAGCGCGGCCGCCACGGCCGCCACGCCGGTCGCCAATGCTCCCGCTTCCGATCTATTCACTCGCGGTGTTGAATATTACCGCGCGGGACAGCTCGCCGAAGCCGAATTGGTCTTCGAAGCCGTTATCGCGGAGGATCCCTTCAATCGCGAAGCGATGGCCTATCTGCAGCGCACGGCCCAAAAGCAGTCTTCCAGCGAGATCCGCCAGCAACGCGCTTCCCGCGCTCAGGCGATCGCCAAGGTTGACGCCGCTTGGAATCCCGACGCGAAAGTCGTCGTTCTTCCGACAGATGAAGGCAACGGACCGGTGAAAACTCCGGAAGAGCTCGCGATCGAAGCGATGACCGCGCGTTTGAGCGCCATCATGATTCCGAGTCTCGATTTCCGCGACGCCAACATCAAGGACGTCGTGCTGTTCCTGACCGAAACCACCCGTCGTCAAGACGCGACCAAACAAGGCGTGAACATTCTTTTGCTCGGCATGGAAAGCTCCATGACCGCGGATCAGGACAACATCACCATCTCCATTCGCGACATGAGCCTCTACGAAGCGCTGCAATACATCGTGGAAATGGCCTCCCTGAAATTCGACGTGCAGCCTAAAGCCGTCGCGATCATGCCCGTCAACTACGTGCCCCCGGAATCCCTCAAACTGGTTTCCTACGACGTCATTCCCGAAGTTGGCGCCGAGCTCGAGTCCATGTCCGGCGACGGCGGTGGCGGAGTCGACGATCTCTTCGGCGACGCGTCCAGCTCCTCGGCGACGGGTCCGGCCGACGTGCAAGGCTTCTTCTCCATCGTTGACTGGCCGGAAGGTTCTTCCGCCATCTATCAGCCGAACTTCCACAAGCTGTTCGTCAAGAACACCAAGAAAAACCTGAGCGCCGTCGAGGACATCCTCGCCGACCTCGAAGACGAAGCGATCAAGAAGCGCTCCCAGCAGGTTGAGATCGAAGCCAAATTCGTTGAGTACAACGAAGGCGCGTTGGAAGAACTTGGATTCGAATGGACCCTCTACGACGATGGCGAGTTCGCCGGATTCGGCCTCGACACCGCGGGCACCTACTACCGTCGCAACCAAGGCTACACCACCGCGCAAAGCGTCAACGGCGGAAGCTCCACCCTGTATAACGATCCGATCTCCGGATACGAGCAGATCAACAATTCTCCGGGTCAGAGTCTCTTCGGAAACGGCCAGCGCAACAACAGCTCCGCGTTCGAAGCGCTGCAGTCCGGCCTTCTGTCCGCCATGGGCGGCGCGCCGGCCCAGATGATGTTCCACAACAACGGCAACTTCCCGCTGGATCTCGCGATCTCCGCGCTCGAGCAGGAAGGCACCGCCGACGTTCTGTCCGCGCCGAAAGTCACCACCAAGTCCGGCAACGAAGCGATCATCCGCGTGGTTGAGGTTCACCGCTACCCGCAGGACTACGACGTGGAAACCGGTCAGCGTACCGCTCCGGTCGTCAAGCCGCAGGACTGGGAAGACTACGACCTCGGCGTCGTGCTGAAAGTCACCCCGGTCGTCGACGCCGAAAGCAACACGATCGACCTCGACCTGCAGCCCGAGATCAACAAGTTCAAGGGATACGACAACTACATCGTTGGTTACAACGCGTATGAGTCCGGCGGTAACAACCAGTCCGAACTGTTCGGCGACGGCAGCGCGCTGCTGGCCCGGATGCCGTTCTTCGAAACCCGCACCGTTCAGACCCAGGTCACCATCGCCGACGGCAGCACGGTCGTCATGGGCGGTCTGGTTGACGAACGCACGGATACCTTCCGTGACCAGGTTCCGTTCCTCGGCGACATTCCTTACCTTGGACGTCTGTTCCGTACGGAAGGTTCCCGTTCCTCGAAAAAGAACCTCGTGATCTCCGTCAAAGCCACTCAGGTTGATTCGCGTGGAATGACCCGCGATCAGCGCCAGGCTTATCGCGAAGCTCAGGAAGCCGCCAACTAAGCGACTCTCTGATCGTCTGAAAGACCCGCCCACATTCGCTGGGCGGGTTTTTTTATTCCCTTTTGAATCGCGTGTAGCGAAACAATCCTATTATGGTGCCATTTATGAAATTCGTTGCTTTTGATTTGGAAACCACGGGAACCAAACCCTCCGCGGACATGATCGTCGAGGTGGGCGCGGTGTTGTTCGATGGCGGCCGCGCCATCAAGGGCTACGGCGCGCTGGTCGATCCCGGCGTTCCGATTCCGCCGGACGCCTCCGCGGTTAACGGAATCACGGACGACATGGTGCGCGGCAAACCGAAAATAAAGGATGTGCTGAAAGATTTCACCGAATTCTGCGGGGCCCTTCCGCTGGTCGCGCACAACGCCCCGTTCGATTACAAGTTTTTGCTGGAGGACGTGAAAACACACCAGTCCGTCGCGCCAAGCGGCGTGGTGCTCGACACGCTTCCGTTGGCGCGCCTGGTTTTCCCGGGGCTCGCGAACTATCGCTTGGGAACGCTGGTTCGGCACTTCGGGTTTCCGAGCGGTACCTTTCACCGCGCCGAGGAGGACAGCTCCTATTGCGGAATGCTGTTCGTCAAGATTCTCGAGACGCTCGAGCTGCGCGGCGAATCGCTGGCTGAAGCCGATCTCGTTCGATTGTGCGGAAAACCCGAAACGCGCTTTCCCCAATTCACGCCGCGTCCCGACCAGCTCGACCTTTTCTAAACCCCAACCCCAACGAGAACATAATGAAGATCGCTTTTTTCAGCACCAAACCCTACGACCGCAAGTTTTTCGATCTGGCCAACGAGAAGTTCGGCCACGAGATCACGTACTTTGAATCCAAACTCCGGCGCGAAACGCTGAAGCTCGCGGAGGGATACGACTGCGCGTGCGTTTTCGTGAACGACCAGATCGACGCGTCGGTACTGATCGCGCTCGCGGCGCAAGGCACGCGGTTGGTCGCGTTGCGTTGCGCCGGGTTCAACAACGTGGACATCAACAGCGCCAAAGAGCTGGGCGTCGCGGTGGTCCGCGTTCCGGCCTATTCGCCCTACGCCGTCGCGGAACACACCGTCGGTCTCATGCTGGCGCTGAACCGAAAGGTCTACTGGGCCAACTCGCGGGTGAAGGAAGGCAACTTCTCGCTCGATGGGCTTCTCGGGTTCGACATGCGGAACCGGACCGTGGGACTGGTTGGAACGGGCAAGATCGGCGAATGCGTCGCGAATATTTTGAACGGGTTTGGTTGCGAGATCATCGCGTACGACAAGTTCGAGAATCAGGCTTGCCTCGACTTGGGCGTGAAATACGTGGAACGCGACGAACTGTTCGCGCGGGCCGACATTATCTCGCTGCACTGCCCGTTGTTCAAGGAGACCTACCACCTCGTGGACATGGACGCCATCGCGAAGATGAAGAAGGGCGTCATGATCATCAACACCAGCCGCGGCGCGTTGATCGATGCCCGCGCCGCGATCGAGGCGCTGAAATCCGAGAAGATCGGTTATCTCGGGATCGACGTGTACGAAGAGGAGGAGGAACTGTTCTTCGAGGACAAAACCTTCGAGATCCGCACCGACGACGTATTCGCGCGGTTGACCACGTTCCCGAACGTGGTGATCACCGGACATCAGGCGTACTTCACGGAAGAAGCGGTTTCGGCCATCGCGAACACCACGCTGGAGAACATCTCTTCCTACGAGAAGGGCGACGATCTGACGAACGCGGTCACGCCCGACTAATTCTCGGTCGGGTCGTTTTCGTTCTCGAGCTCGCGCATGATCAGTTCCGCGGGAGTCAGGAACTTCTTGTCGTTGTTGCAGGTCTTGCAACACGGAACGCAGTTGCTCTTGACGCTTTTCCCGCCGCGGACGACCGGAAGGACGTGGTCCATCGTGAGCTCGCTCGGTTCGAACGTTCCGCCGCAATAATGGCAAACGCCCGCGGCGAGCCGCTGTTTCCACCAGGCGCTCTTGCGCAGCTCCTTGGCTTTCGCCCGCTCGCGTTTCACGTGGGCGGGGTCTTTTTTGATGTCGATCCAGTCGTCGTTCACGGGCGGGGTCCTTTTGATGGTTGGAAACTAAACGCGCTCCCGCGTCGAATCAACCCAAACGATGATAAAGAAAGGTTGAAGCGCGCTTGAACATAAACCAGACTGAAACGGTCTTCTATTCGGAGGTGAACCATGAAATTAAAACTGGCGATTTTGTTAATGGGCGCGGTCGCGCTGACGGCTTGCGCGAAAGAAGAGGTGCGGCAAGTGGACGCGGAGGATTCGAAAATGAGTAAGGCGGAACTCAAGGAGCGGCTCACGGACATTCAGTATCACGTGACCCAAAACAAGGG
>JARFRL010000392.1 GCA_029287275.1 Pontiella desulfatans | reverse complement strand
TCGACGATCAGAATCGTCATGCCTTGTTCCTTGCAAAGTTGGCTGAGCACCTCGCCGATGCGCTGTATGATATTCGGCTGGATGCCTTCGGTCGGCTCGTCGAGGATCAGTAGTTTCGGGCGCGTGACCAGCGCCCGGCCGATGGCCAGCTGCTGTTGCTGCCCACCCGAGAGATCGCCCCCCATCCGGCCGCGCATCTCGCCGAGCACGGGGAAGTAGTCGAAGATCTCCGCGGGAATCTCCGCCTTCTTGGAAGCCAGTCCGGTGCGGAGGTTTTCCTCGACGGTGAGCCGCGGAAAAATCTGCCGCCCCTGCGGCACATAGGCCATCCCCAGCCTAACGCGCCGATGGGGCGGCAGCGCCGATATCTCGACTTCATCAAGTGCCACGCTGCCGAAGGAGAGTGAAAGCAGTCCCATAACATTGCGGACCAGCGTGGTTTTACCCACGCCGTTGCGACCCATGATGCATACCATTTCTCCAGCGGGCACGCGCATCGACACATCGAAGAGCGCCTGCACACCGCCATAGGAAAAGTTTATTTTTTCAACGTTCAGCATAGTCAACGGCCCAAATAGGCTTCGATTACTTCGGGATTGGTTTTCACCTCTTCGAGCGAACCCTCCGCCATGGAGCGCCCCTCGCAGAGGACGGTCACGCGGGAGTTCAGCTGGCGCACGAAATCCATATCGTGCTCGATAACAATCAGAGTGTGCTCCTTCTTAAGTTCAAGCAGGAGTTCGCCGGTCAGCTCGGTCTCGGAGTCGGTTAATCCGGCCGCCGGTTCATCAACGAGCAGCAGGCGCGGCTGGGAAAGAATCAGCGAGCTGATGGCCAGCCACTGACGCTGGCCATGGCTCAGGTAGCGCGCTTCGGTATCAACATCATCCGCCAGTCGCACCCGTTCAAGCAGATGCATGACGCGGTCGCGTTCCGTTTTGTTCCGCCGGGCGGTCAGCATGGCGAAAATCCCTTTTGACCCGGGCAGCGAAAGTTCCATGTTTTCGTACACCGTGAGACTGTCGTACACCGTCGGGGTCTGAAACTTCCGGCCGATGCCGATGCGTACAATCTCATCTTCGCTCTTTTTGGTAATCTCCTCGCCGCCAAACCACACGCTTCCGGTCGTCGGCCGTGTTTTGCCGGTGATGACGTCGCACATCGTCGATTTACCCGCGCCGTTCGGCCCGATCACGACGCGCAGTTCATTGTGCATGACGCCGATGTGCTCGAGATCGAGCGCCTTGAAGCCGTCGAAGACCGCGGTGATTTCCGACAGGAACAGCAGGTATTTCTTGTCCCACAGCTGGTTCTGGTCGGGGCGCTCGTTTTTGTAGTCGGGTATCGTCGCGGCAACCATCAGTCCACCTCCGCGATACGACCGACCATTTTCCGCCACAATCCGGCCAAGCCGTCAGGCAGCGCCAACACAACCAATATGAAGAGCATACCTAGAACCAGCGGCCAGTAGTCCGGCTTCCAGTCAAAAGATCCAATACTCCACTGCGAAGTCATGGCGTTGTAGAGCAGATTAATCACCATGGCTCCGGCCACCGCGCCGAAGAGCGTGCCGCGGCCGCCCACGGCCACCCACACGACCATGAGAATCGACCACCGCGCTTCCATGTAGGAGGGGGTGATAATGTTGGCCTGCGGCGTATAGAGCATGCCGGCCAGCCCGGCCAACATACCCGCGAAAATAAAGATCGCGGCCTTGAACGCATAGGGCTTGTAGCCGGCGAAACGCAGCGCCGTTTCGGAATCGCGTACCGCCAGCAACACCCGTCCGAAGCGCGATTTGGTCAGCAGTAGACAGATCAGATAGGTTCCAATGAGGCAGATGAGTGTGACCACATACAGACCGATCTTGACGTTCGGATCGCTCAGCTCATGCCCGGCCAGGGTCGTGAAATTGGTGATTCCGTTGGTGCCGCAAAGTTTCATCTCGTTCTTGCTGAAGAACATCATCGCCGCCACGGTCAGCGCCTGGGTCAGGATCGAGAAGTAGACGCCCTTCACGCGGCTGATGAATCCGGCGAATCCGATCAGGCCCGCCACGAGACCCGGGATAAGGATGCCCAGCAGAATCGTTAGATTGAAGGGTTTGAAAATGAGCCAGAACCAGGGCAGTACCTCCATGCCCTTCGATTCCCCGACCTTGTACGGATAGACGACATACAGCGATTCCGGAATGCCGTTATGCAACGTGCCTTGATGCGCGAGATGAATCCCCATGGCATACCCGCCAAGGGCGAAGAAGAGGGCTTGGCAAAGACTCAATATGCCGGTGTAGCCCCAGATGAGATCAAGGCCCAGCGCGACGATTCCGAGCGCCATGTAGCGGCCGGCCATGTTGACCGTTTCAACCGAAACCACTCCCGCGTGCGCCAGCATCGGCAACAGGATGGCGAACGCCAGAAGCGCGCCGGCGAACGCCTTGTTGATTTGCGACGCCGAGGTGCCGCAAATCGAGCCGAGATGGATCCCGGCGGGCTCGTTCATGGTCCGCTCAGTCATCAGCCAGCCTCCCTTTCGGAGCGAACAGGCCGGAGGGCTTGAACTGGATGAACGTGATGACGGTGATCAGCACGATGATCTTGGCCCACACCGCGCCGAACAGCGTTCCTTCGAGAATCTTGTTCAGCAGGCCGAGCCCCATGCCGCTGCACACGACGCCGGCCAGGTTGCCCACCCCGCCGGTCACCACCACCAGAAAGGAGTCGACGATGTAATTTTGACCCATATTAGGCGTAATCCCGCCGATGGTCGTCAGCGCGTAGCCGGCCACGCCGGCAAGGCCCGATCCGAGCATGAACGTAAAACTATCGGTCATGCGGGTGTTGATGCCCATGGCCGCGGCCATGTCGCGGTTCTGGATCACGGCGCGCATCTTGAGCCCAAGCGTTGTGAAGCGCATCAGCGCCATGACCCCCAGAACGCACGCGGCGCAGAGCACAAAAATGAAGATGCGGTTGAAGGAGAGACCCATGCCTTCGACGAGCTCAACTCCGCCTTGCAGCCAAACCGGAGAATTCGAAGGGCGGTTGTCGCCGAAAATAAGGCGGATGGTCTGGATCAGCACCAGCCCCACGCCATAGGTGGCCAGCAACGACTCGAGCGGACGTTTGTAGAGACGCCGAACGACGGTCCATTCGATCAGCCCGCCGAACAGCGCGGAGATCAAGAAGGACATGGGCAGCGCGACGACATAATAGATGCTGTTGGGCGTTTCCGGAGTGTGCCCGAAAAGCAACTGCATGCAATAGGTCGTGTAGGCGCCGATCATCATCATTTCGCCGTGCGCCATATTGATCACGCCCATCATGCCGAAGGTGACGGCCAGTCCGAGGGCCATTAGCACAAGAATGGAACCGCTCGAAATACCGGAATTAAAAATGTTGAAGGCCAGAATCAGTCGCTCGCGCGAATCGATCCGTTCCAATGCGCGTTTGATTACCGTTTCCGCCTCCGGGTCTTCGTGGTCTTCCAGAAACGAGCGGGCGCGTACGCTTCTGATGTCGCCGAGTATGCCCGCCGCGGAAAGTTGCTCCGCGGGGGTTCCAAAACGGAAGTTCAGCAGGGCCAGGCTTTCCTTCGCGCTTTTTCGGACCGCCCTGCTTCTATCGCTTTGCTCCAGCAGAGCCAACGTTTCTGGCAAACCCTCTACCTTTATACCAAGTCCAGATTTGCGGACGGCTTCGAGTCTTTGTTCGGTATCAGGAGCGTGGAGCTCGAGCAGCATGATGGCGTTCAGCGCCGCCTTGCGGTCCTTGCGGGAGGGATCGATGAGGGTCAGCTCGGCGACGGGAAGCACGAGCGGTTTGCCGGAATCGTCGAGCAACGGTTCGCGACTGAAGACATCGCCAAGATGGATGAATTTATCGAGGTTTTCGTTTGTGGAGGTCTCGAGGGCGAGCACCACTTGATTATTCCAAAGACAAAGGCTGCCGAGGCGATACTCGCCCAAAATGCCAACCACCCGCTGATCACCGCTTTCGGCGAGCATCCGAAGAGTCTCGGTCCGCTTCGCGGAGTCCTTGGCGGAGAGATCTTTGAGCAGATCTTCCGTAGGCGCGGCGGTGGCGGCCAGCGTGGTCAGCGCAAGGAGGCCGCACGCCAATAGTTTATTGAGCATGTTCATGCACGGGGCGGTCTTGTGGGTGAAGCGGTTGCCGAAACCCGCTTTTCACGGCGGGTTTCGGCAACCTATTGGGTTCGGGGAGGAGAGATTATTTCTTGGGGCCGCCGGTCGGGGCGGGGAAGTTTCCGTCGGTGTGCAGCAGCTTGCTGTAGGAGTCGGGTTCAACCAAACCTTCGGTTTCCCAAACGATTTTGAACTGGCCGTCCTTCATGATTTCGCCAACGAGAACCGGCTTGTAGGTGTGCTGGTTCGTCTCGTGAAACTTCTTGGCGCCGCCCGGGGCGGAGAATTCCATGCCGTAGATCGCTTCGCGGACGGCGTCCACATCAACCGAGCCCGCTTTTTCGCACGCCATGGCCCAGCCCTTCACGCCGAAATAGGCCGCTTCGATCGGGTCGTCCGTCACGCGGTCCATGCCGCCCGGCAGTCCGTTGTCGGCGCAATATTTTTTGAAGGCCTTAACGAATTCCTTGTTTTCCTTGGTATCGATGCTTTGGAAGTAGTTCCACGCCGCGAGATGGCCAACCAACGGTTGCACATCCATGGCGCGCAATTCGTCTTCCGCCACGGAAAAGGCCATGATCGGGCATAGGTCCGAAGTCAGGCCTTGGTTGGCGAACTCCTTGTAGAACGGCACGTTGCTGTCGCCGTTGATGGTGGAGAGCACGCAGGCGTCGCCGGAAGCGCCGAACTTCTTGATCTTCGCGACGATCGTCTGGTAGTCCTGATGGTGGAAGGGCGTGTATTCCTCGATGATGTCCTCATCGGCGACGCCGACGCTCTTCAAATACGCCTTCAGCACTTTATTCGCGGTGCGCGGAAACACGTAGTCCGTTCCCAACAGGTAGAACTTCGTGCAGCCCATTTCCTTCATCATGTACTCGGCCGCGGGAATCAACTGTTGATTCGGGCTCGCGCCGGTGTACACCACGTTCAGCGATTGCTCTTCGCCTTCATACTGAACCGGGTAGAAAAGAAGCGCGTTGTATTCTTCATATACGGGAAGAACCGATTTGCGACTTACCGATGTCCAACAACCGAACGTGACCGCGACGTTTTCTTTCGTGATGAGCTCTTTCGCCTTCTCGTTGAACAAGGGCCAGTCGGACGCCGGATCCACCACAACGGCTTCAACCTGCTTTCCTAAGACACCGCCCGCGGCGTTCAGTTCCTCCACGGCCATGAGCACCACGTCTTTCAACGAGGTTTCCGATATCGCCATGGTTCCACTCAGTGAATGCAACACGCCAATCTTTATGGTCTCCTCCGCTTGGGCGGCGCCAGCAAGGCCCATACAGCCCAAGGCGATGGCAGATGTCTTGATAAAGTGCTTTCTGATCATGTCGTTTTCTCCTGCTTCCGGATTTAAGGTTTAATTTACCGCTAACAAACATACTGCGAGTTGGTTGCCCTTTCGCACAAGCCGTGCCACCGGAGCCAATCAGCCCGCCACAAACCTTGGGAAAACCGCGCAAAACACCGCCTTGGAATCACTTAAAAAAATGAAAACAATACCCTTGTTTTGATCCATTGTATTCATGCTTGTATACAATTATTGCGGTTATCTTACAATATTGGTTGTGCATATGCCCGTATGATACCAATTTGTACCCACAAAACCCATGCGGTCGATATCGCGGAGATCAGGTCCTTTTTCAGGGCCCGCGAACGGATCATGGGATGCGGGGCATCGGCGGAGCGGATGCCTCATCATCGATTTCCACCCCGCGAAGAACGCCCGCCCGGCGGATGGCGATCGGGGGGATTTATTTGGAAGTGGCGTAGGCCGCCATGATCGCTTCCTTAAAGGAATCCTTCACGTTGGCTTTGCCCATCAGAATATTTTCATGGAGCAACTTGCGGGCGCTGGGACCGTCGTGCCGCGAGATCGCCTCTAAAATTTCCAGATGTTTCGCGCAGGTTCGTTCGAGCCGGTCGTGCGAGGTGATGTTTTTAATCCGGAGGAACCGAATTCGTTCATTCACGTCGCTCAACGCCTTTAAAAGCGCTTCATTCTCGAGCGCGCTCGTCAGGGATTCATGAAAATGCTCGTCCGCGTCGGCCCAGAACTCCGACTTGATCGGATCCGTTCGCTTCGTTTTGGAATAGGATCGCCAGCGGGCCGCCAGATCGGCGACGACGCTTCGCGCGCTATCCTTGGCCGCGAGGACTTCTACGGCGTAAAGCTCGAGCGCGAGGCGCACTTCATAAATTTCGTCGATATCTTCGAGCGTGAGCTTGCGCACGCGGCAGCCGACATTGCGGACCTTGTCCACCAGCCCCGTATCAACCAGCATGCTCAACGCTTCCCGAACGGGAACGCGGCTGACCGCGAATTCATCGCAAAGAGCCTGCTCCGTGAAGCGATGCCCCGGCAGATATTCGAGATCAAGAATTCGATGTTTCAACGCCGAACAAATGGTCTTGGCCGTATTCTTCTGAGTCTGTTTACTCACTGATGCCCCCATGGATCGTTCCAATCAAACCGCGCGGTTCACTGGTTACAACTTGTTCGATGTAACCGATGAAAGGAAATCGGGTCAAACCAATAAATCCGCCGCGCTACTTTCTCCCGCCGCCCCCGCTCTTTTTTCCGTTGGTTTTTTTACCGGAGGCCGCGTTCCCGCCACTCCGCTGATTGGAAGAATCGCCGCTTTTCTTGGCGGAGGCCGCGTTCTGCTTCTGGAGTTGCTGCATGAACTGCTGGCGCCGCGCGGGAGAGAGCCGCTCCATGTATTGCCCCACGCGGCCCGCGATCGCGGCGGTGGCGCCCGCGGGCGGACGCGCTTGCGCCGGGGCCGCGGCCGCTGTTTTGGCCGCGGCGGGTTTGGCGCTTCCAGCCGTCGCGTCCGCGACGTATCCTTGGCCGTAGCCGTTCTCGGCGCTGGCCTTGGCGTGCTTCAGCGGTTTGTAGTCCACCGCGTACGTTTCCACCTCGCCGGTAATGACGTGCTCAAGCGTGACGCCCGCGAAATCGACCGACCTAACGCGCCACTCGCTCAGAAACTCGGCGATCGGTTGGCGCGGATCGCGCTCGTCCACGACTTGAGCCAGCGCGGCCTCCTCGTCGCCCAGCCAGACGCGCAGGTTGGCTTCGGGCTTGGACTTGAGCGAGAACACGGCGTTGCGCTGCGTTTCGCCCACGTAAACGCCTTTAACCAGCAGATCGGGAAACGCGTTCTCGCCGGTCGCGACGCGTTCCGGAACGAAGAGGTGCTTGGCCACGACTTGCTCCATGGTCGGGATATACGCGTCCAGCACCAGATCGCTCGGCACGCGGGCCTCCGCCGCGGCGGCGGGATCGGGCGCTTCCACCGAGGCGGGCGTTCGCGCGCCGGAACTCACGAGCGCCGCGCCGGCCGCGCAAGCGAGCCCCAACGCGGGAACGAGGTATTTCGAAAGGTCGAATTTCAGGTTCATGCTTCCCCCTCCTCTCCGGCGCGCGCGTGGATCTGGATGGTGAGTTTGAAACTCATGGTTGGATCCTTCGTCTTTTCCACCGCGGGCGTTTTGGATTTTCCGGACGCTTTTGGCTTTTTCGGTTTCGGCGCGCTCAAAGTCATCGCGTCCACCAGAATCAATGGGCGGTACGTTTCGACGCGGTGCAGGAATTTCAGGATTTCCGGGTAGCGCCCCTTGCCGCGGACGGAAAGGTTCAACTG